>NZ_DAIUEH010000080.1:0-17612 GCF_036845245.1 Methylobacter sp. | reverse complement strand
CTTTATCCATTCCAGAATAATACGCCTTTTGGGGGGCGAGTGCGTAACATCAGTTCATAAGTGTAACGCCTCAGCAGAATTTGCAATAATTAACTTAAAAGATCAAGAACTCCAAGGTTTTGCACAGGATGTAACAGCCTTCTGAGTCATCGCACCGGTAATAATGATCCGATAACGACTGCTCGGAGGCCCGACGTTCCAACATGCAAGGCGTAATCCAAAGACTGAATGATTAATATAAACAGCATGACAGGCAAGCTCACACTTTTCAAGGCTGCTGTTATCAGCGAAAAAGATGTAGCCGGGAACATTGAAACATAAAACGCTTACAGGATACGGCATAAGCTAGAGGACAGACGCCAAACAGGTGCCTATCAATCACATCAATCGGGAAAAATATCCCCGGAACGAAACTATCTAGTCGTACCGCCTACCTCCGTGTAGACGCTCCGGGGAAAAGGCGCAACCATATTTATACAGAGACCCCGGCTTTAGGATAGAGCGTTCAATGCCTTCATTCAATAAGTAGCGTTACCTAGTGGTATCCCCGTAATAGCGCTAAAAACAACAAGCCGCACCCAACATAGCGCTGCCGATACAAGTCTTCAGTTAGACAATCTCATTACCTGCTTTATCGAGAACAAATCAATAATTACTGGCAATCGTTGCCTAAAAAATGTAAAACACCCATTCTTAATAAAAACTTAATACTGCATTGGCGTTTACCTGGACTGAAGACATCTCGACACCATTGTAAGTAACTTTAGAATAAATAAGTTTAATACTCCACCGAACATGACCGACTCCAACACATCCATGATTATGAATGACAGGGAAATTGCCGAACGTCTTGCGTTTTTACGACTGAGCCCGCGTGACATCGATTTGCTAAAAGCGCTGCATAGCTCATTAGAAGGCCGTCATGCCGCATTTATTGATGATTTCTATATACAATTACAAAACTTTGACACGACCCGTAATTTATTGACCGATCCGGTTCTGGTCGAGCGCCTGAAATGCAAACAGGAAGCCTATTTCGATCGCCTGATCGCTGGTAATTACGATCTTGATTATACAAAAGACCGCATCAACATCGGCGTAACCCATCACCGTATCGGACTTAAGCCACAATGGTATCTCGGCGCTTATCATTATTACCTGGCTTGGCTGTTACCTGAAATCCAGCAACAACTGGCAAACGATCAAAACGCCTGCACCGATACCATGCAGGCAGTAATCAAGGTTATTTTGTTCGATATAGAACTGGCTGTTGACGCTTATTTTCATGCCGATCATGAAATGTTGAGACTGCTGGCTCAAGTTTTTCAAAGCAATATCGAAGGCGTCATTATTACCGACATCCGCAGGCAAATACTCCACGTTAACAACAAAGTGGCCGCCATTGCCGGTTACCGTAATGAAGACCTGATTGGCCAGCCTATCACCTTGCTGTTACCCGCTCAAGAACGGGAAACCTTTATCAGCCATTGGCAAGACATTAAGCAGGGCGAACCGTGGCAAGGCGAAAGCTTGCTACAACATAGCCAGGGCAATCTTTTTCCCGCCTGGATCAATATCAGCGGCGTCAAGGACGAAACCGGCACCGTCACTCATTTTATCGTTGAGTTTTCCGACATCAGCGCTTACCGCACGGCCCAGGAAGCCTTGTCGCAACGCACCGAAGAGTTGGCGCGTTCCAATAAAGAGCTGGAGCAGTTTGCTTATGTCGCATCCCACGATCTACAAGAGCCGTTGCGCATGGTGGCCAGCTTCACCCAACTGTTGTCACGGCGTTACCGGGGCAAACTGGATTCCGATGCGGACGAATTCATCCATTACGCGGTCGACGGCGCAACCCGGATGCAAACGCTTATTAACGACTTACTCGCTTATTCCCGGATTGGTTCGCGTAACAAACCGTTTGAACCGGTGAATCTCAATTCAGTTTTGCAACGAGCTCTAGCCAATCTGCATGTAGCGATTGAGGAAAGCCATGCCAAGATTGTCTACGACGAGTTACCAAACACACATGGCGATCTTACTCAACTGACTCAATTATTTCAGAATCTGATTGGCAATGCGGTCAAGTTTCGCGGCGAACTGCCCCCTGAAATCGGCATTAAAGCCTCTGATGCGGATAAATGCTGGCGCATTGAGATTCAAGACAACGGGATAGGCATCGCACCTGAATTTTTCGATCGGATTTTTGTTATTTTTCAGCGCCTGCATAATAAGGAAGATTACCCCGGAACCGGTATCGGTCTTTCTATTTGCAAAAAAATCATCGAGCGTCATGGCGGACAAATCGAGGTTAAATCAGATCGAGGTCAAGGCGCTACGTTTATTTTCACTTTACTTAAAACCCTAACCGAGGAAACTAACTGATGAGCATAGAAAACATAGGCCGTGTCGCCGAATTTTTGCTGGTGGAAGATAATCCGGGCGATGTTCGTTTAACCTGCGAAGCACTGACCGAAAGCAAAGTAAAAAACAATCTGAGCATAGTCGGTGACGGCATGGAAGCAATGGCCTTTCTGCACAGGGAAGGAAAATACGCGGACGCGCCGCGCCCTGATGTGATCCTGCTCGATCTCAATTTGCCGAAAAAAAACGGGCTTGAGGTGTTGGCGGAAATCAAAGCCGATTCGAATTTGAAGCGCATTCCCGTGGTTATCATTACCTCCTCAGAAGCCGAGCAGGATGTCCTTAAAACCTACGATTTACACGTCAATTGTTACGTCAACAAGCCTGTCGACCTGGAGCAATTTATCAAAGTCGTTCAATCAATCGAAACTTTTTGGCTGACGATCGTCAAGCTGCCTTCGGAAATCATGGATTAAACTATGAGTCCGACCATAGCGAAAATCTTGTTGATTGAAGACAATCCAGGTGATGCCAAATTAGTTGAAGTTTTGCTGGAAACCAACAATAACGCCAATAAGCACTTCGAATTAATCCGTGTCGGTTTACTCAGCGAGGCTTTACCGGTTTTGGAACAAGGCGGTATTTCAGCGATATTGCTTGATCTCGGTCTGCCTGACGGTAACGGGTTAGACAGTCTTACTCAAATATATACGGCAGCCCTGACAATTCCGATAGTGGTGTTAAGCGCAGAAGAAGATGAGTTGCTCGCGATACAATCGGTTCAATTGGGTGCGCAGGATTTTTTAGTCAAAAACGGCATTTCGGAATTGGTATTGCGGCGCTCTTTATATTACGCGATAGAACGAAAGACCTTATTGGAACAACTGCAATATCTGGCTCATTACGATGTCCTGACCGGGTTGGCTAACCGTAAATTATTCTATGACCGGCTCAAGCAAGACATTGGCGGCGCGCGCCGTTCCAAAAAATCGTTGGCTTTAATTTTTCTCGATCTGAACGATTTCAAGTTGATCAATGACTCGTTAGGTCATCGTAGCGGCGATGATTTGCTCAAGGAAGTAGCGAAACGCTTGCAAAATTGCATTCGTACCAGCGATTGCGCGGCACGTATGGGCGGCGATGAATTCACCCTTATTTTAAACAATTTAAACAATGCCGAGGATGCTGCGTTAATCGCCGATAAAATCTTACACATTTTAGCCGAACCGTTGCTCTTAAATGGCCAGCAAATCACAGCTCACGCCAGCTTGGGTATCGCCATTTATCCTGACGACTGCACTGACATTGAATCGCTCATCGGTGCTGCCGATGCCGCCATGTATCAAGCCAAGGAAGCCGGCCATGAAAAAAAAGGAGGCTTCCGTTTCTTCTCCGCGGCCATGGGTGCAAAAATCCAGCGCAATACGGATAAAATCGAGCGATTAAACGCAGCCTTCGAACGTGATGAATTTGAGCTGCATTATCAACCCACCGTAGATGTCCGTAGCGGTATGATTGTCGGTATGGAAGCCTTGTTGCGCTGGCGGCATCCCGAGCAGGGCTTATTGACGCCGGCAAAATTTATGACTGACCTGGAAAATAGCGGCCTTATTGTTCAGGTAGGCAATTGGGTAATACAGCAGGCCTGCGCTCAAAGTAAATCCTGGCAACAGCAAGGCTTGGCGACTTTAGCGATATCAGTCAATATTTCGGCCCGGCAGTTTCGTCAAAGCGGCTTTGTTGACAGCGTGGTCAATGCTCTAGAAGAAAATGATGTATCCCCTTCCCTGTTGGAGCTGGAATTTCATGAAGCAACCCTTTGGGAAGATGACGAGTATTCTGTTCAGGAACTTAACCGGCTCTCTCAAATGGGCATAAAACTGTCTTTAGACAATTTCGGTAACGATATGATTTCTTTTAAATCGTTGAGCAAGTTCCCAATACACGCTATCAAAATCGATCAATCGCTGATTCAGCAGGATTCGCTCCATTCAAGTGAAGCGGTTATCGCCAAAGCGGCCATTGAAATAGCGCGCATCTTTCATATCAAAGGCTTGGCTACCGGCGTCGAGAACGAGGCGCAGCTCGAAATGGTTCGTCATATCGCCTGCGATGACGCTCAAGGCTATTTATACGGTCGGCCATTACCCGTGGATGAGGCGGGCGAATTAATCGCACGATGCGCCACTCTGCATCCACAATAAGGAGCAGTGATAAGGCCTGTGTACCCTATGCTTCAACAGCTCATCTTCCAATCATAGAAAAGTAGTGAACATGAATATCCTGCTCATAGAAGACCATAAACCCGATGCTGTGCTGCTACGCGAACTATTAACCGAAAACACGAGGCAGACTTTCCGTTTAACTCATGCCGAACGCTTGGAAAGCGGTTTAGCTTGGCTAAAACAACAACATTTCGATGTTGCTTTACTGGATTTATCCTTACCGGACGCCTTTGGCGAGGATTCTTTTTGGCGTTTACACCAACAAGCACCTAACTTGCCTATTATAGTTTTGACCGGTTTCGACGATGAAGACTTGGCGATAAAACTGGCACAGGCCGGTGCTCAGGATTATCTGGTTAAAAGCGACCTAAATAGCGGAATATTAAACCGTAGCATACACTATGCAATCGAACGCAAACGAGTAGAAGAAAAATTACGCCTTGCCGCAACGGTATTCGAGAACACCTTGGAAGGTATTTTAATAACCGACGCCAAAACAAACATTATCAGTGTCAATCAGGCTTTATGCTCGATTACCGGTTATTCTGCCGAAGAAATCATCGGTAATACACCCAATATCATAAAATCAGAGCGGCACAGTCATGCCTTTTTCCGCCAACTATGGGACATTCTGAATAAAGCCGGCCAATGGCGTGGTGAAATATGGAACCGCCGCAAGAACGGGGAAATTTTTCCGACTTGGGTCAATATCAGTGCAGTGCCTGACAGAGCGGCCTCCGCAATTGCCCCGGGCGTTACTCTACCTCCTGAATCCATGCAGTCGAATAATATCAGTCACTATGTAGCAGTCTTCACTGAAATCACCGAACTTAAGCTGTCGGAAGAGCGGCTCAACTATTTGGCCCATCACGACCCGTTGACCGGATTGCCCAACCGCCTGCTGTTTCATGATCGTCTGGAACAGGCCGTTTTGCAGGCACAACGAAACAAATGCATGGTTGCCGTTATGTTCCTGGATCTTGACCGGTTTAAAGCAATCAATGATACCTTGGGGCATGTGATCGGTGATGAACTGCTGGTCGCTGTAGCCGAACGGCTCAAACGTTGCGCACGTGAAATCGATACCATCGCCCGTTTGGGCGGTGACGAATTTGCCGTGATCATTACCCAGATAACTCAGGAAGAAGATGTCGGACAGATTGCCAAGAAAATCATCCAGACCTTGTCTTCCGTTTATTCCGTGGGTGGCTATGAAGTGTTTATCACCGCCAGCATCGGCATTAACCTGTATCCCGGCATCGACAATGACCGGGGAAAACTTCTGGAAAACGCCGATGTTGCGATGTATCACGCTAAACAATATGGGCGTAACAACTTTAAATTCTACTCGGCGGACATGAATGCAGTCGCTTTCGAGCGCTTGATGCTGGAAACCAATTTACGTCGCGCCCTGGACCGTCAGGAATTCAGGCTTTATTATCAGCCCCAGATTGACATGCAAAGCGGCATAGTCAACGGGGTTGAAGCGCTGATACGATGGCAGCACCCCGATCTTGGCCTAGTGTCGCCGCTTGAGTTTATCCCTTTACTGGAAGAAACCGGGCTGATTATACCGGTGGGTGAATGGGTGATCCGGACCGCTTGTAAGCAAATCAGGGAATGGTTGGATGCCGAATTTCCTCCATTGACTATGGCAGTCAATTTATCGGCAAGGCAATTCCGTCAACCGAACCTGATTGAAATGATCGAGCAAATGCTGCTTGAGTTTAATATTCCGCCCGAGCTGCTGGAACTTGAACTCACTGAAAGCGTAATGATGGATAATATGGAAGAAACCGTCGAAACCCTGAAAAAATTAAAGCTCTTGGGGCTAAAAATAGCCATTGACGATTTCGGTACCGGTGTCTCGTCGTTAGGTTATTTGAAACACTTTCCTATCGATACGCTGAAAATAAGCCATGACTTTGTCTTAAACTTGCCGATGGACTCCGCCGATGCCTCCATCGCCAGCGCCGTTATCGGCTTGGCCCGGAACATGCGGCTTAGTAGCGTTGCCGAAGGCGTGGAAAATCAGGGGCAAATGGATTTTCTGCGCGATCAGGATTGCGAACGGATACAAGGTTTTTTGTTTAGCCGCCCGATCCCGTCTGATCAAATGACAACCTTGCTAATGAACTGGCAAGCCATGGCGGTTAAGTAATTCATAATAACCTCCACTTCTTACTTACCTCCATAGAGTCATATGAAAAAAATTCCTATCGGTATCAGCAGTTGTTTATTAGGTCAAAATGTTCGTTATGATGGAGGGCACAAACGGGATTCTTATATCACCGGCACCTTGACGGAATATTTTGATTTCCACCCCTTTTGCCCCGAAGTAGAAATTGGCCTGGGTACGCCTCGACCAACCATTCACTTGGTAAAAATCGATAATGTAATACATTGTGTAGGTATTAAAGAGCCTGAAATGGATGTAACCGAGCGCTTACGCAGCCGTGCTGAATATCAAAAAGATTTACACGCTGACTTGTGCGGTTACATTTTGAAAAAAGATTCGCCCAGTTGCGGCATGGAGAGGGTCAAGGTTTATGTCGGAGGTCAACCGCATAAAGACGGCATCGGCATTTACGCTGAAGAAATGATGCGTCATAATCCGTTGCTGCCGGTAGAAGAGGAAGGCCGCCTTGGCGATCCCGGACTTCGTGAAAATTTTATCCAGCGCGTTTATGTTCTCTACCGTTGGAAGTTAATGCTGGCAGAAGGATTAACGCTAAGCAGCCTGACTCATTTTCATGCGCGTCATAAGTTGATCATCATGAGTCATGCAGACTATGCAGAGCTGGGACAGTTATTAGCCGGACTGACCAAAGCCAACCTTTCAGACGTTGCAGAGCAATACATTTTGCAGCTGATGACTACCCTTAAAAAAGTCGCGACCCGCAAAAATCATGTCAACGTCTTGCAGCATATTCAAGGCTATTTAAAAAAGACGTTAAGCGCCGACGATAAAGCCGAACTTTGTGAAGTGATTGAAAATTACCGCAACGGCTACGTTCCATTGATTGTGCCTTTAACTTTGCTTAAACATCATTTTCGTAAAACGCCAGATCCGTATATAGAAGAGTCCTATTACATGTCGCCTTATCCGCAAGAACTGCAACTCATTAATCAATTATAAGCGTGGCAAAAATCTTAATTGTCGGCTGCGGCACGATAGGTTCTGAACTTGCGGGGGTTTTATCGGCTCAAGGCCATGATGTGACCGGGCTAAAACGCAAGCCGCCTTTATCCGTTCCCGGCCCGGTTAGCTATGTCGCTGCCGATATAAGCTCATCCGCTAGTCTGGCAAATTTGGACACCGACTTTACCCAGGCGTTTTTCATCGTTTCGCCCGATCAGCGCAATGAACAAAGCTACCGCGCTGTTTATGAAAGCGGCTTGAGCAACCTGCTAGAGTGGCTCCCGGAAACGCCTTGGCTAATGGTGTCATCCACCAGCGTTTACGGACAGTCGCAAGGCGAATGGGTCGATGAAGATTCCATTTCAGACCCTGCCAATATTACTAGTCGCTTGATCAGACAAGCCGAACAAAAATTGATCGGTTCGAACCCAGCCAATATCGTGGTGCGCTTTTCCGGCATTTACGGGCCGGGCCGGGAATCCCTGTTAAGACTGGCGATGCAAGCACCGGCGATACAGCAAACCCCGACTTATTTTACCAACCGGATACATCAGCAGGATTGTGTTGGTACTTTATCTTTCTTACTTAAAAGGCGATTGGCGGGCGATGAACTAGCTCAATGCTATTTGGCCAATGATGACGATCCTGCACCGATGTGGGAAGTAATGTCCTGGCTGGCAGATCGTTTGCATTGCGAACCACCGACGGTTAAAGCAACCGATGCTGATACCGGAATGAATAAACGCTGTAATAATGCCCGATTAAAAGCGTTGGGTTATCAGTTTCGCTACCCGAGCTATAAAGACGGCTATTTAGAATTAATCCGCACACGAGGATAGTTTTTTCACCACGAAAGACACGAAGTTTTACGTTATTGTGGGCGCGAATAAATTCGCGCCCACCACATTTCATCCATCCCTTCGTGGTGTTCTTTTGATTGACGCCCTCACCCACCGGAAAAATTCGGGTAATCGGTATAACCTCTTTCATCGCCGCCATAAAAAGTCGCCTGATCCGGCGTATTCAGCGACAGGTTTTTAGCGAAGCGCACAGGCAAATCCGGATTAGCAATAAACAACTTACCGTAGGCGACCAGGTCGGCATTCCCCTGTTCAATCGCCCGGTCGCCGCTTTCCAGGTCATAGCCGTTATTAGCCATGTAGAAACCGGCAAAACAGTTCCTTAACTCAACATAATCCACATGGCGCTCACCGGTGACCATGTCGCCTTCCAGAACATGCAGATAGGCCAGTGGATACTCGGATAATTTTTTGGCTATCGCGTTAAAAGTCTGTTGCGGCTGACTGTCTTTAATATCGTTAAAACTGTTTTCCGGCGATACTCGTACGCCGACACGATGGGCGCCCCAAACCACAATGGTTTGTTCAACCACTTCAACCAACAAGCGCATCCGATTCGCAACATCGCCGCCGTAATCGTCTTCGCGCTGGTTGGTACCGTCCCTTAAAAACTGATCCAGCAGATAACCGTTGGCGGCATGAAGCTCCACGCCGTCGAAACCGGCCGCTTTGGCATTTTGTGCTGCTGTTGCATACTCGGCAACAATATCCGGTAACTCATCGAGAGTTAAGGCGCGCGGTGTTTCAAAATCCAGCAAACCCTGATAAGTCATAGCCTGACCGGCGGCTTTCAACGCAGATGGGGCAACCGGCAAGATATGTCCGGGTTGCAGCGATGAGTGGGAGATTCTGCCGGTATGCCAAAGCTGGATAAAAATCCGGCCACCTCTGTCATGAACGGCGTCAGTAACACGCTTCCAACCTTCAATCTGCGCTTGGGAGTGAATGCCCGGCGTTCCGGGATAGCCAACACCGGTAGCCGATATTTGGCTGCCTTCGCTAATAATCAAACCGGCTCCGGCTCGTTGCCGGTAATATTCAACGTTCATATCCTGAGGCACATTACCATCGCCCGCCCTGTTGCGCGTTAAAGGCGCCA
Organism: Methylobacter sp.; assembly: GCF_036845245.1. Lineage (NCBI taxonomy): Bacteria > Pseudomonadati > Pseudomonadota > Gammaproteobacteria > Methylococcales > Methylococcaceae > Methylobacter > Methylobacter sp. The sequence goes on along the minus strand of NZ_DAIUEH010000080.1, from coordinate 7,922 downwards.
TGATGATGCGGTTGGCTAATGCCATGTCCCCCAACGATATCGGCGAAAACAGGTTGTTTTTATCACTTGTTACTGATGTCATGATGCCCTCCAATTAGAATAATTAGGATAACAGGTGCAGCGTATCCTTTAAAACTCAGCAACAAATGCTGCAAAAAATTATATTAAATCATCAAACTGTATTTGCCGCATGTTTATAACCGCGTCAAATTTTACAAAGTCGCTTCATTCGGGAGATATTATTGGGTTCACAGCCGCAGAAAATAGGCTCTATCGTTACCCATACCTTTAATTCTGTTGGTAAGAGGCGTTGGGTTGAATTCAGTCGGAGGATGGTTTGATTTGACTGTAATTCAACCGTTAATCTTTACTAACGGTTGAATTAATTATCTAAAATAAAACGGAATAGCCGCATTTAATAGAAAGGCAGATCAGGCGAGGGCGGGTAATTGTAAGCTTTCTTGTTGAGAATCCTCAATGACTGATCTTAAGCACTTACGTGCGCAACTTGCGCAACGACCGCAGTCAACACTTACCCGTAAATCACGGCGTAAATCGCCGAGTGTTTTAGCTCCGTTTCTGGCTGCTTGATGAATCTCGCGATCTGTCACTGCCTGACAAACACATACATACATGAGATAGCTCCTCTAAAATGCAATAGCACGTAATTATTAAGAAGCATTCTCATTTAGTTTTTAGTATCTGTCAAGTCTGACGCTGCGAGACAGGAGTCGAGTAGTCCCCAGAAGCGATAGTGCATGTGTTTTCACGCAGCTTGCGAAGTGAAAATGCAGGCTTTCCGAAATCGCGTCGAGTCATTGGAGAGCATGTGAGCTACCCCTTGTTGGGTAGCGATCGAGTGACCAGGACGGCTGGGGCAGCCGCAGGCATTAGCGGTCGCGTAATTTTTGCCGCTTGTTGGGCTGGGAGGCCCATAAAAGCTTTCGCAAAAATAGCGACTCCCCGGTTAAGATTTAAAAACGTGACATACGTCAAAGCAGTTCGACTATATCAATCGCCGCCGTGTTCTATATGCGATTGTAAGTAATTAGGCAGGCTAACATTCGCTATTAGACTTTGCTGTGTTTCCAACCAGTCTATAGCTTGTTCGCAATGTTCCAGCAACTCTTCCAGTAGATCGCGACTGACGTAGTCTTGTAATTCCTCACATAAAGCCACAGCGTCTATTAGCATAGGCCGCTGAATATTTTTTTCATATTCCAGATCGCCGTTTAAGCATTCAACAACATTCTCTCCGATCAATAGCTTTCCGAGGTTTTGTAGATTGGGCAGTCCTTCCAGGAATAGGATGCGTTCAATGATCTCATCAGCTTCCTTCATGACGCGGATCGATTGTTTATACTGGTAATCGTTAAGCTTTTCGAGACCCCAATGACGAAACATGCGCGCATGCAAAAAATATTGATTGATTGAGGTTAGTTCGTTTTTGAGTATCTTGTTCAGAGTTTCGATTATTTTTATATCGCCTTTCATGTCTGTCTCCTTGTTAGCTTAAATACCCGGTTTCATTTGACTTTGCTGGTAGTTTTCCAGGCCCACGAGGCTGACCAGCCGCAACTGTTGTTCCAGCCAATAGGCATGATCCATCTCGGTATCTTCCAGTTGTATTGCCAACATATCGCGTGTTACATAATCCTGAGCTTTTTCGCAAGCGGCCATGGCTTTTTTGAGCTCTCCGACCACATGATATTCGACTCCCAGATCGGCTTTTAGCATTTCCGGTACTGATCCGCCTATATTCAATGCCTCACGTTTGGACAAATTGGGAGTGCCTTCCAGAAACAGGATACGTTGAATCAAGGCTCGGGCATGCTGTCGTTCATGCTCAGACTCATGCAGGCTTTTTTCTGCCAAATGGTTTAGGCCGAAATCGGAGTACATTTCACCATGGATCAGGTATTGATCGGATGCGCTCAGTTCTCCGGCAAGCAAGCCGTTGAGAATTTCCAGAATATTGTTGTCGCCTTTCATAATAACCTCTTAAAGTGAATCGGACGTGGGCTTATCGATAGCCTGCAGCAAGTTGGTAAACATTCACAGTGATTTTATACCGCCCAGCCTAACCGTCAAATTAATCTTTCCAAGTTGGTTTAGAAATTGCCATTTTCTGGATATGACTCAATGTCTATTTTCGCACCTTATCCAAAGCTGATCTTGTCCGCTTCAATACACACAAGTAAGAACATAATGGTAAACAATGCCCCAAAAAATCAAATACTCCATCCACTCGTAACAAATATACAGCACCATAGAAGGAATAGGCATTGGTACATGTCAATCCATATAAATTTTTTCCAAATATCAACACAACATTTATCAGAGCAGTTGAAAGTTAATATATTGATAGTCATACTAATATAGTTTTTAGCCGAAAAATAAAAACGCTAGAGACAGGCAATTTTTGCATTGTGATTAACATTGATTAGGAGGGCGGTATGAAGCTAATAAATGAATCATTACTTGAAATAACCATCGATTTTTTAAAAGAGGTTAGAGAAAATGACGGAATTTGTCTTGTCGGCTTGATAGAGGATCTTGAGAATGTGATGCAATCCCCAAGCGAGTGTACTAATAAACCAGAAGAACCGCGCAAGCGCAGAATAAGTGATCAGGATGATTAGTGATAACAGAAATGCATTGTATATCAGGCAGTGTTGATGCCCGTTGAAAATTGACCTGCTTCATGGCCTGATTCCAGATTTAGATTGGACAGCGAACTGACAAGATCTTTCCTACGAATTGATCAGTTTTATGAATGTACGATTGATAATTTTGCACTCATAAAATGCAGGCAGAGTTCCTATCATCCGAACCATGATTTTATCGTGATCCAGCTGTTTAATAGATTATACGCCCACACACATCGTGTTAAACAGAATAATTAAGAAGCCTTACCCATAACATCGGGTAACTAGCGGTATCGAAATTTCGGTTGCAGTTAAAGAATATCTAAGCGAAAAAAGAAAACTTTCAAGGCAATTACACCTTGAAAGTCTTCAAGTTACTCTTTGGAAAAACAATTTGATTGAATGAATCAGTCGCATAATCATTGGCCGGATTAACTCATTTACGGTTTAAGTTGACGTTACTGGCAATAGCCGCCGATGCGAATAGTGTGGATGAAATGATGAATTCGCCCGAAATAAAGCCAAGCAGCCCGGTTACAAATACCGTCCCAGTTAAAATATCTTTTTGAAGGTCGCTCATGATAAAGTCCTCGTATGAAGTTGAAAGTTCTATAAATTACAGCTCAACTATACTGGCTGTATTTATTATTGACAAGAATACTATGGACATATGGATTGTTTCCTGATTGAGCACAATAGACTCACAAACTATTCATATAAGCTAAGTAATGAATATCAATTAGCCCATCTTCTGGAGATTTCTTTTTTATTTGACACAAACCAACGCCCGCCAATATGAAATGTAGTCCTGAGTTATAAGCTTATATTTTCCTCATTCCTGATCCTCTCTATGAACGGGACAATGTCAATTTCCAAGGTAAGTTCTAAACTCAAACTTATAAACCGGTTTTGGCAATTTTTTAATATCCTATATTGAATCTCGATAAAGGGAGGAGAGAATCATGGGACCTTATTACCGAAACACGTCACAAGGACTGGGTAACTTTTTTGAGATATTTTATATATTGTTGATTATAGGGGCAGGCGCCGTCGGCGCCTGCCTCTTTATTTAGCGTAGAAAGAAATCGGAGGAACAATCAGGTTTATGATCTTTATCTAACACCCACCAACTCCCGCCAATCTCGTTTAGCATGGTGAAATTCGGTCGGCTTTCGGTTTGTCATGATTTATCAAAAGAAGCTAACGCACATTTTTATTTGCCCCAAATAATCAATTTATTCCTCAAACGCGAGGTGTAACAGCCATGATGCATAAATTTGAGTGCGGCTGTAACCGCAATATAACGCCAGGTCAGCTTTTCATTCATTATTTGTACACGGTAATGAACATGAAGATTAATAAGCTATATGAGACTAGCCAAAATAACAGCCTAAATTGTACTGACTTACTGTTTATTAATTATAGAATTACGTGCAATATAACCGAGTGCTTATACTACATAGTTAAATAAATACTTAACGGGTTTTTCGGCAGTCTCGTCTATCGCCCTTAATCGTAAAATCAAAACGCATTCAGAAAAAAAGGAAAACCGATGAGAATTCTATCGCTGTTCGCTTTAATCATAATAGCTGCACAAGCTACAGCCTCCACCGCCCTACCCGTTAAAGAAGTAACGACAGGCGTGTATGTACATTTTGGCAAACATCAATTTCCAGATAGTAAAAACCACGGCGAAATCGCCAACCTTGGTTTTATTGTCGGGCAAAAATGCGTCGCCGTCATTGACAGCGGTGGTAATCCGCAGCAAGGCTTAGCTTTAAAACAAGCCATTATTGAAACCACGCAAACACCGATTTGCTATGTGATTAACACGCATGTCCATCCCGATCATATTTACGGCAATAATGCTTTCAAAGCGGCTGGGGTTAAATTCGTCGGTCATCATAAATTAGCTAGCGCAATGACAACACGTGGCTCGTATTATTTAGATAAAGCCGCTGAACAATTAGATACCAAACTGACTACTGCTGATTTAATTCTGCCTGATATAGAAGTTAAAGACAGTTTAAAACTGGATTTAGGCGAACGGGTTTTAACCTTAAAAGCCCATCCTACCGCGCATACCGATAACGATTTGAGTATATATGATGAAAAAACCAATACGATGTGGCTGTCGGATTTACTATTTACCGAGCATCTGCCAACGTTGGATGGCAATTTAAAAGGTTGGCTGTCGGAAATTGCGAAACTGGAAAAACAAGCTTTTAGTTATGTGATTCCAGGGCATGGTGACTTAGTAACGGATTGGCCCCAAAGCATACAAGCGGAAAAACATTATTTAACCTTGTTACTGACTGAAATTCGCGCCGCAATTAAAAAAGGTAAATATTTAGAAGATGCGGTGAAAACAGTCGGTTATTCCGAGAAAAATAACTGGGCTTTATTTGATGAATATCATCGCAAAAATGTTACTACTGCTTTTGCTCAATTAGAATGGGAAGACGACTATCCGGCTGATAAAAAATAACCTGGATTAATTTTTATCAGCTCGCAAAATAAATAATCGCGCAAAACTAAACCAAAACAGGAAAATACTATGAAATACATAAAACTATTGCCCGCAATCTTCATAACTACGCTATTACCGATTGCCGCCATTGCTGCTGAAAATGAAAATATTTGGAATAACATTTTAAAATCCGAATTCTTTGCTAAACAAGCGCTTGAAGAATCCGATAAAGTCATTGAACTGGAAACTCCTGTACGTGCTGAAGACCCAGCTTTAGTGCCGATTAAAATCACCAGCAAGATTAACCAGACAAAAGAACACTACATCAAAAAAATCCTGGTGTTAGTCGATAATAACCCGTTTCCCTATGTCGGTGAATTTGAGTTTACCCCCGAAAGCGGCAAAGCCGATATTGCTATACGGATACGGGTCAACACTAACAGCTATATCCGCGCTGTTGCCCAAATGAATGACGACACGTTGACGATGGCTAAAAAATTCGTCAAAGCCAGCGGCGGTTGTTCCGCTCCGGCCGACCCAAATACAGATGAAACCATGAGTCGCTTAGGTAAAATGAAATTTAGATTGGATGACAAAGTTAAGGTTGGCGAGCCAAACTTAGCGCAATTACTCATTAGCCATCCTAATACTACCGGCATGCAAATGGATCAAGTGACGCGTTTTATAAAAAAATCGCATTTTGTTAAACAAGTTAAAGTCTCATTTAATGATAAACCCATTTTAACTGCGAAAACCGATATTGCTATTAGCTCAGATCCTAATTTCAGATTCTATTTCGTGCCGGAAAAAGCAGGCGAATTAAAAGCCGAGATTATCGATACATCTTGCGAAACGCCAACCAGTAGAAAAGTTTGCACTCAAGGTAATACTTATACTGAAACTTTTAAAATTCAGCCGTAATTTTAAAAATATGCACCGCAAGTGATATATGTTTTCCACACAGCCCCTGTAACCGTTTTTACAATATCGTCATTAAGAATGTAAAAGAGCTTCCAATTTTTCCGATATTCGACGCCCAGCTTGTCAACCAAGTAATTGACGATCATTACCGGCAAATTTTAGAAGCTGTTCACCTATCTGAAACGGCATTCTCTTACCGACTCACTTAATTATTAGTCGGTAAACCTGCTCCCGTATTTGACTAAGTCCGCGTTCCTTGAAGTGCAGCTCCTGTTCTATCACATCTTCATCAGCCAGCAATTCAACATCGCACCAAGAGTAATAAAGCTTTTCGACTTCTTCAGTCTGCACGCTGAAGGGTGGCCCTGGCATTTCATGCTGCGGATAGTCGAAAGCCACTAGCAGGATTCTCACACCTGCCGTCAGTAAAACAGACATGTGCAACACATAATCAATGCGTATTTCATATGGCAACGCCACCAGAGATGCGCGATCATAGACAGCGTCGATCTTGCCCAGATCAGCAGGCCGCAAAGCAAAAAAATCGCCACAGAAAATTTGCAACCCATCAATTTCACTGACCACAAAATCGCCTTGATGGCGTAGGGTCGGTTGCAAACCGTTATCTGAAAAAAACGCTTCTACCGCCAGTGGACTTAACTCTACGCCAACCACCTGATAACCCTGAGCCAGCAACCACAGCATATCGTTACTCTTGCCGCACATTGGCACGAATACCCGGCTATTAGGTTCTACCCTTAACTTCGACCATTGTTGTTGTAAATGGCGGTTGATTTCATCACTATGAAAACCGATCTGATTCTGCTGCCAACGTTGATGCCAAAATTCATGCTGCACGGTATGCTCCTGTTGTTTAGATTTTTTGTGAGTGGCCATAAGGCCAACGTAAGTTTAATTGTGACATATATTGCAGAACAGCATGAGCAGTGTCCGGGTGATAGGCAATCATGTAAAGATTAAGGCCATGCCCAAAAATCAAAAATGATTTCATACAAACTTATTTTGGATAGCTGTGTTGAAATGGTTCTGTAACCACCTGAAAATAGAATTTTTTCTCATATTTAGAGTGTGAGTGAAGCTTTAGATTTATTTCTGCACTAAAGCGCCATTAGTATCCTAACCTATCGACAGAATCCGAATGCCATAAGGCTGTGTGTGGAACCGTACAGACTACCTGAAGCGGGAGGACTTATATAGACAGTGCCAGATCTTACTAGGCAATCGTTTCCTTGAAACCCGTTCTTAGAAGGAGTTCTACCATGCGTAAATTAGTTACGGGATTTATTTTAATCATGGCTTTACCCATCGTTGGTAAGGCGCAAGCACCCAATGACGTTCAAAGTCCGAAGATAGCTCAGAGTCAGTCTCCTGAAGCCATACCACCGGACTCCAACCCTCCGAAGACCTCGCAGGAGAATAATGCCGACACTGTCGACACAGAAAGTGATGCTTTCAAAATCTGCTTGCGTGCCACTCAGCGCTTCGAACAACAAGAAAGGGCTAAAGGCAACAAAAAAGCTGGGGAAGCGCCTATATCTGCCTCGTGCAAAACGGAACTGAAACCCGCACCTTATTGGCTTTGCATGGACAAAGAAGCCAGTGCGGAAGTGGATTTTAATACCGCCCATTGGCGTTGTACGAAACAAACCAAGATATTGAATTAAGTTGCCGCTTCTCATTGATGCGTCAACACTTTTCCGGACACACGGTTAACAGCTTTGCGCTGCAATTCATAGTCAACCGGCGATAGATAGTCATTGGCGGAATAGAGGCATTCGCGGTTGTTAGAGACTTCAATATACTCAACACTGGAAAACGGTCGGGTAGAGACAGCGCATTACTGCGCCGTCTCCCCCTAAGAA
>NZ_DAIUEH010000079.1:0-17662 GCF_036845245.1 Methylobacter sp. | reverse complement strand
CATGATAAGGTTGCTGCCACAAGCCGGGCAGGTAATTTCTTGATAACAGGTCATATCGAATATTATATAAGAAAATCACATATTTGATCCATTACCCGGGGGATGAATGATCATTCGTCAGATTTTCAAGGTCTGCGTTCGGTTCAATATGACGTTCGCGGGTTTTTCGGCGACGATGGCGATCCACGGCCATGTTGGATGCGGTTGTGAACAAGAAGGCGCGCGGGTTAAGGATGGTTTCAGGGTCGGGGACTTGCGACAGGCGTAAAAACGATTCCTGCATGATGTCGTCAACATCCGGCTCTCTGGGCCAACGTCCGCGAATAAAGGCGCTGACTTCGTGAGCATGTTTCAGGAAAAGGGTATGCAGGAAGCTGGATTCGGACATCGGTTGTGCGAGACAGGATTAAACTGGAGTGGAGTTTGGATGTTAAGGCAATATCCATGCCTGCTTAAGCCGATGTATATATGAGGGTTGCGGCGAAAAAACAGTCATGTCATATGCCATAGTTGAATAGGGCATATGACTCAATCGTGGGGCTTATGCCCGGCGTATCGAAAGAAATTGTCCGGCTGACTTATGGCGCACGTCCCAGTCTCAAAACTCCCGGGGCAAAAAAAGCAGATTACAAAATATAACTCCGCAACGTGGGTTATCGGCTTATATACGAAGTAAGAGATGCTATGTTAGTCGTCGTTGTAGTGGCTATCGGCAAGCATGAATAAGGTAGCTGCAAAGCGGTAGAGATTGATGTGCTTCACTACGTTCAGCATATTCCACGAACTTTTGACGTACGTGCTTTACGTTTTTGCAGCCAGCGAATGATGCCCGTGACATAGAGCACGGCGGGAATAAAACCGCTGATAAAGACCAACAACCGTCCAGTTATTCCGGCTATTTCACCATTATGTAAAGGATGTAGCCAGTTTATAAAAGTATCGCCGATGTGCTCTAATCTTGGATTTCTTGTCGATAATACTGCGCCGTTGTATTGATCTATCCATACCGTGGTTTTTGGAAAACGAAAGCTGGGTTCGCCTTGTTGGTACAGCATAATCCGGTAAGATCCATTCGGCCCATTGGGTGTTTCTATCCAACGTAAAACAGCCCCAGGATAAAGAGGAGTGGCGATAGCAACAGCCTGATCTAAGCTAATCCTGAAATATCCGGCTTGATACTGTGACTGATTAGCTTTAGCCTGATACAAAGGCGATAGATAGTTGATAGCCGGTTTGAACACGGTCGGCAATTCCAATATCACGCCGCTGACTAATAACAACAACATAATTACATAGCTGTAAACGCCGTGGGTTTTGTGTAAATCGAAAATCAGCCTAGGCTTACTTGCTCTGCGCTTAATAGAAAGTCCTTGTCGTAATTTGCCCGAGGCAGGCCACCACAAATAGATACCGCTAAGCAAGGGTATCAATAACAAAAAACCGACAATGCCCATCAGCGTTTTGCCGGCTTCATCGAGTAGCAACGCATAATGAAGATCAAATAACCATGTCATCGCAAATTCGCCCCAAAAACGGCTGCTGACGACTTCAGCGTTATAAGGATTAACCCAAACAATCAGTGGTGCAAAAGACAAACCGGCTTTTTCGATGGGCATGTAGTAACGGGCCATTAACATAGCTTGTTTATGATGAGGCATTTCTAATCGCCAGGAAGCCTTGCGTTCAGGATGTGCCTGACGAATAGCTTGAAATACAGCTTCATAAGATTGCGGTTGTTGCTGCGCTTGAGCCGCTGTTATGTGCAGATTAGGATTGAGAATTTCATCAAGCTCGACATAAAAAACCAGCACGCTGCCGGTAGGCCTGCCAGAACAAATAATAGACCCAGACTCAAGCCTAAATAGAGATGAAAGCCCAGCCACAGCTTACGCCATTTAATACGGCGGGCGGAAGGGTTGGTGAAAGTTGTTCCGGCAGGCATCGGCTCAGTTATAAATCGTATTTAACATTGATCGCGCCGTAAAATGCGCGGCCGTCGCCGGGCGAATGCATGGTTTGATTGACAGTGGTGTTATACCAAACATATTCCCAATAGGTATCGGCCAGGTTTTTTACCTGGAACTGTAAATCGACGATTTTGTTGACCTGATAACCCAAATCCAGGTTTAACAGGGCATATTCGCCGAATTTACCTTTTGCATTAGCCTCATCGGTGTAATAGTCGCCTTGACCGGTGGTCCACAAGGACGATTTCAGTTTGGGCGTTATCTGATAATCGATGCCGCCGGAAAACAGGTAATTCGGGGTGTTGAAAATTTGGGTGCCGGTCAGGGCTGGATTGCTGGGAGGTTTGGTGACGATAGCTTCTTGTAGGGAATAAGCCGTCCATACGGTCACCAACGCAGCCGGTTTAATTTTAATTTGCACATCGACACCTTGCCGATCGGTTGCACCAATAAGCGTTGAGTCGTTATTGGCGCTATTGAGGATCCGGCTCGATTCATTAGTGGCAGATTGCTTCCAGTAAGCAACGCGTCCTTCAGCCCAATTGACGGGCTCTAATTTAAGACCGACTTCCCAGCCTTCGTTAATGGATGGCGGCACATCAACAGGATTCGGATTGGTTTTAAAAGCCGCTGTACCTACCGCAACCTGAAAAGTGCGCCCCCAATTGCCGTAAAGACTATAGCCTTCTATTGGTGTAATAACAGCGCCAATTTTAGGCTGCCAGATGGTGCCGTAATCGTTAACCGCGTAGGACATATTATTCAGCTTGTTGGTATAATCGCCGCCAACCTTATCGGCGCGAAATCCCGGCGTCAGTTTCAGCCATTTAAACGGTTTAATCATGGCTTGCAAATAGCCGCCGTAGACATTGAAGCTAAAATCCTGGTCGCGGGTTTGCGCTATCCTGGCACGGTTTAAATTTCGGTAGCGCCGACTTTTATTATCTTGTTGCTGAATATCGAAACCGGTCTCCAACGAGAAATCATTCAGCCAGGCAATTGCCGGGCGGTAAGTCAGCGAGGTAGTGCCGCCATACTGAACCTCATTAGTGAGTCGCTCTTGCTGGGATTCGGCAACGCTAAACCGAACCCAGCGCTGATCGTCGAACACATTGGCATAGCTTTTGGTCGACCAGAATAAAGTATCCGTTAAATTGACATCCAAATGCCCGCTAATCTGCCCGACTTGCCTGTTGCCTCCATCGGTTGCGTTATGGGGCAGCGATTGGGTTGGATTGGCCCTGGCTTGCTCCAAGGTCAAATAGCCGGGTTCTTCAGCATCCGCATCACTCCATCTGGCAATCAACCCGACTTTATATTTTTCACTTTCGGGGGTATAAAACCATTTTCCCGAAAGACCGTTTTTTTCCGAAGATGCGTGATCACGATAACCGTTGGTCGCTCGATATGACACACTGTAATTTTGCGAAAAACCGCCGGTTTCGTAGCCCACGCCGGTTTGAATGTCATGGCTGTTGAAACTGCCGTAACTCATGCGGCCTTTGGCGTAATTACCGCCTTGACGGGTAAATATATTGGCATTTCCGGCGATGGCATATAAGCCGTAGCGTGGATCGTTGGTGCCGCGAACCACTTCAATTGACTCAATTTCCAACGGAAACAGCGCATCAATAAAAGGCATATTGCCATCATTGGTATTGCTCGGGATTCCATCAATCAATAACTTGACACCATTAATATTCCCTTCGCCATTAAACCCCCTAAAAGAAAATTTCCCTGTCGTGATGCCCTGATTGAATTGGGTAACCTGCACGCCGGGCATGCGATGGAATAAATCATAACTGGTCAGCACATTTTGATTTTCGATTTTATCGGCATTCATAATATCGACCGAACTAAGAATATCTCGACTTTGCAGCTTTCCTGATGGTGCTGAGGTCACCATCATCTCTCCCAATTCAAAGACAGAATTATCAACCGGTAGGTTTTTTTCCGGAGCTAAGGCAGAGGTATTCGGCTTTTTAACCGCTTTATTGCGTTCCAGCGCCACAGTGTTCGGGCCGGTGTAGCGAAAGCTAATATCTGTTCCTGACAATATCTGTAGTAAGGCCGCATTGGTGGCATAGTGTCCCTGCACACCCGGCGAAGTAAGGTTTTTAACCATCTCGGCATTGTAGACAAACTGGATTCCAGCCTGTTCGGCGAGCGCGCTCAGCGCGGAATAGAGCGGTTGTTTGGCTATGCTGTAGTTACGGCTGTTGTTTTTTGAGACTTCTTCCGTGGCCGGCTCGATAACTTCATTAGCTTGAGCCATCATTGGCGCGGTTAAGGTCGCCAAGCCCAAATGCAGGGCAATCTTGGCAATATGTTTACGTCCTGTCGTTTTTCCTGACGCCAAAGCCGGTGTTCCGGTTTTCTTCATTGTATGTCCTCGTAGTTGTTAGATGCTCGTTTATTACTACGAATGGGACGATGTAGAACCGCATAAAAATAGCTGTGGCAAATTGTCGCAGCGTTGTGGATAGGACATAACAAGCAAGCGTCTACTCTACGGCGCAGCGATCAGCTTGATAATCAGGACTGTAAAAACACAAAAGGACCGACTCGCCGTATGTGGATGGGCAGCGTATCCTTTAGCGAATCTAACCAGGCATCGATGTTATTGAGGTCGATAGCGACGTTAATTTGTTTATTGTCTAAGGCGTCGCCCAGCAGGATGACCTGCCCGCGATGATAGCGGTTGATCTCGGCGACTACCTGCTTCAAGGTAACGAAATTCATAACCAACCGGCCTCTTCGCCAAGCTTCGGCAGCCGATACATCCGCCTCAGAAACTTTGCCCAAACTTTGCGCATCGAAAACGACATGTTCTCCGGGATGCAAGGTAATAAACGTCCCATTCCTCTCGGTCCGCTCAGTGCGCACCTTGCCTTCCAGCAAGGTAACCGTTCCCGCCGAGCCGGCATAACGAACAATAAAACGGGTGCCGAGCGCTTCGGTAACGGTATTGCCGGCTTGCACCCGGAACGGCCGACTGCTGTCGTGAGCCACCTCGAATTCAGCCTCGCCCCGGAACAGCACGACCTGTCTTTCGTTGTCGTGCCAAGTTATATCAAATGCGGTATCGGTATTGAGGTAAGCGGCACTTCCATCCTCAAGACGGATCGAGGTTCGCTCGCCGATGTGGGTGCTGTAATCGGCCCAAAGCTGACGCAGGTAATCCGGGAACATGCCCAGGCTGACTGTCAGCAACAAGGATGCGGCAACGGCCAGTCCCGCGCTCCAGCGTTGGAAATGTGCAGCCTTAGACGTCTTTTTTCGCCTAAGCCGATCCGCCTTCACCGGCGCGTCCAGCATCAGCCAGAGGTTTTTGATTTTGCGGTAGGCTTGGTCATGATCAGGATTCCGTTTACGCCATGCCTCAAAATCGGCTCGTTCGGCATCGCTAATGTCTCCCGACGTTAAACGGGTATGCCAGGCAACTGCCTCCTGCTTCAGACGCTCGCGAATTTTCTCTGCGGAATCATTCATCGACATGGCTTTTTAAAGTAAAGGTAGGTTTATAACTATAACGAATGGATCGGGCTTTAACCACATTATTCCTCTTCCTTATCGAGCACTTGGCGGCAATGGTTCAGAGCTCTTGCGACATGTTTTTCCACCAGGCTTTTGGAAATGCCTAATTGTTTGGCAATTTCGGCGTGGCTGTAGCCTTCGATCCGGCTCAGGTACAGCGCTTCCGCGCATTGGTCGGGCAACGCCTCAAGCGCGTTTTGTACCTGCTTGAGCCGGTCGCGATCTACGGCGGCTCGATAGGGACTCGGCGCTTTATCTATTTCTGTTTCATTGCCGCAAAATTGATTCAGCAATTCGGCGTGTCGGTGTTGGCTGCGCAGATGATCAATCGACAGGTTTGAAGCCACCCGAAACAGCCAAGCGCGTACCTCCACTTCGCTGACTAAGGATGCCTGCATTTGCGGAAGTCGAAGATAAACTTCCTGAGTCAAATCCGCCGCAGTTTCAGGACACAGCACACGTCGAGTCAGAAATTGGCGTAGCTGCGAACTCGCGTCCAGAAAAATCCGATTGACATCATCTTCCGGTAAGGACAAAGAATCCGGGTGTGGCGTATCGCTTGCCGTTTTATAATCTGTTGCAGTCTCGATATCGCCAGTGTAATGCGCCTGAGTTTTGCGATGATGTCGGCGATCCTCAGCCGTATTGGAGGCGGTTTTAAATAATAAGGTGCGCGGGTTATGAATCGTTTCGATATTGGGGTATTGAGACGACAGGCGTAAAAACGATTCCTGTACGATGTCGGCAACATCTTGCTCCATCGGCCAACGGACACTAATGAAGTCGCTGACCTCGTGAGCATGTTTCAGGAAGAGAGCATGCAGGAAGCTGGGTTTAGGTTCTGACATCGGTTGTTCAGGACAGGATTAAGCGGGAGTAACGGTAAGCGACTACAGCAATATCCATGCCTGATTAAATCATTATAAATACCAATAGCTTAAGAATGATGGTGAAAATTGTGTGTCATATGCCTTATTCAATTACGGCATATAACGATTTATGCGCGGCACGGCGAAAATGAAAAATGGCTAAGCGGCGGGGCTACTTTAATATTGCCGATTTTACCGTTGTGCAAGGAGACAAAAGTAAACGCCGCATAATTCCGTATGGGATAATGACCGCTTTTTCCATGCCATAACAACGCCATGCAATTCCCCATTCATCGTCTGCTCAATCGGGCAACTTGGCTTAAGATTCATCTTTATCTGGCCTTAAGCGCCGGATTCTTTTTTGCGCTGATGGGGCTGACCGGCAGCATCAGCGTTTACCGCGAAGAACTGGATGAATTATTGAACCCTAAGCTGGTTATCGAGCAGCCGGCGGGTAAGCGACAGTCGTTGGATAAAATTATGGCCGCGGTGCAGACGGCACATCCCAATCGCTACGGTTCATGGACGTTGGAAATGCCCAGGTCTGCGCACGGTATGATTACCGTTTGGTACGACAAGCCCAGAGAGACTTTCTTCGAGTTGCACGCGCCGTTGATGGTATCGGTAAATCCCTATACTGCCGAGGTCGTTGCCAGTCGGTTTTGGGGGCAAACGGCAACGACTTGGCTGCTTGATCTTCATACCCAGATTCGATTTGACCGCTTCGGTTGGAATGCCGTGGGCATTTTAGGCTTATTGCTGATGGTTTCTGTCGGTACCGGTGTTTATTTATGGTGGCCGGGTTGGCGGGGAATTTTGGATGCATTAAGGGTGCGTCATAATGCAGGTATGATGCGGTTTGCTTTCGACCTGCATCGCATGATCGGGCTGTTGAGCGCACCGGTCTTGTTGTTACTGGCGTTCACCGGTTTTAATCTGAGTTATCCTTCGGTAATGGAAACGCTGGTCGGCTCATCCGGCATGGAACACGGCGAAACGGGGCGCAATATTATCAGCACGGCGATTCCGAACAATCACCCTGTGGGCCTGGAGTCGGCGGAATTTGTCGCGCGCGGCCCGTTTCCCAAAGCCGAACTCAGGCGGGTTACCACGCCTGCAGGTGACAGCGGAATTTACCGCATCAATTTGCGCCAAGGCAGTGAAGTCAATCAGCGGCATCCTTACACTACAGTTTGGGTGGATCGCTGGAGCGGACAGGCCAAAGAAGTGCGCGACCCAGCCGGATTTACGCAGGGCCAAGCTTTTGCGACCTGGATATGGCCTATGCACACCGGCGAAGCTGTTGGAGCCACAGGCCGGTTTATCTGGTTTCTTACCGGTATAGGACTGTTCGTTCTGTATGTCAGCGGCTTGCTGCACTGGTTGTATCGGCACGGCAAAGTTAAAGATCGGGAAGTGAATTTTTCGGCGCTCCGGCCGTTGTTCTATCGCTTGCAAGAAATGAGTTATCGTGTCGCGTTGGCGGTTTTCAGGCTGTCCATCTTACTGCTGCAAAAGGCGAAACGCTATGTGCCGCAAATTATCAAAGCTTGTGCGGTGCTATGGCAATGGCTGAATTCGATTATAAAAGGGCAAAAACGTCTGGGGAAAAGTGACTGGGAGTGAAGAAATGGCAGTGGAATGTCTGTTTTATGATTAGTCAGTATGTGGATTTCTACCGGACATATTTTGAGATTCGATTCCATACCTGTGGAAATTGATTTTTTATTATTGTTTCTTTCGCCAATTCCATATCCTCATATTCAAAGCCGGGCGATACCGCTTCACTGATTAAGCCGAATTCTCCGGTTTCCAACTCGGTTGCTTTCCAGCAGCCTCCGCGGACAATCAATTGCAGTTGTTGGCCTTTATCAAGGTCAGCGCCAAGTATCTTCTTCTCAAGGTTGCCGTCAGGATGGAGAATTAAATAAGTTAAAGGGGAACCGCCATGAAAATAATGAATGATATCCGATTTATTTTTATGCAAATGACCTATCGGACTGTCGTCAGTCACCATATAAAAAATTGAGGTCAGCAAGCATCTTGGTTTCGAATCGGAAGTTATGTCGGCTTTTAGGTCTGAACTATAGGTTCTGGCAAAATAGCCGCCCTCAATATGAGGAACTAATGATAATTTTTCGATGAGTTGCCGCTTGTTCATGCCATTTTACCTAATGCAAATTGTATTAAGGACGGCATGTGAATCCATAATTAGCCTCTGGCTAAAAGGAAAGATAACGGGAAGGCTCGTAAGGGGATTGCTATGTATCATAAAGACGACCCATGGCCGTCTTTACAATGGACTTGGTTGCCGTCAGTCTATTCAGGACTAACGATTAAACCAATTAATTGGGTAAAGCCGATAACTTTTGTTGAACTTGAGCAGTAACATCAATTTGTTCGCTGGCATAAATAACGCCATCGGTCAGCAATAAATCAAAGTTTTGTGTTTTAGCGATATCGCGAATAACTTCAACGATACGGCTTTGCAATTTACCTAACTCTTCATTACGACGAACATTAAAGTCTTCGCTGAATTCTTGTTGGGCTCTTTTTGCATCTCTTTTCTTGTTCAGAATATCTTTTTCCATGTTGGATCGGGCCGATTCACCCATCACGGCCGCATCACGGGTCATTTTTTCATCCATGCTTTGAATTTCTTTTTGTTGAGCGACTAATTGTTTATCGCGTGGAGAAAATTCTTGTTCCAGACGTTTTTTGGCTTTTTCGGCTTGCGGGGCTTTTTCAAGAACGGCGGGTATATTGACAAAGCCAATCTTTAAATCGGCAAAGCTCACATTAGTAATCAGTAACAGTCCTAAAAATAGGGCAATTTTCATTTTCATCGTTAAACAGGTCTCTGGTTGTAGTGAAATAAATAGGAAATGGAAAAAACTTGGAAGTTTTGTCGGATTATAAGGGGGCTAAGCTTATTAAACAAAAAGATTTGAATAAATTGTCTTGTAATCTCTGATTTTATCTTGATAAGTTTTAGTCAGGCAGGCGGTATCAAACTCATGGGCGACCGGCTGGCCGCCCTGCGGGGTATGGTTTGTCCGGATTATTTATATTTTCCTAATGGCCGGCCTGACTGGCGCACTTTATACACATACTTGAATAAGGCACTATTTTTAAGCGTTCTTTGCCTATCGGCTTGCCGCAAACCTGGCATAGTCCGTATTGGCCTTTATCTATTCTGGCAATAGCTTGCTTGACCAAAGCTATTTCCGTTCTGGCCGCGTTGCCCAGGCTATCCATGACTTCGTCATTCTCTGTTTGGGTTGCTTGTTCTTCAAAGTCTTTGTCTAAAGGTTCTTTGACATCATGAGTAATTTTACCCAGTCGATCATCAAGATCTTCCAGCATTTCAATTAAACTGTTGCGTACTTGTTCATATTCTTTCATAGCAAATTCCCCTGTTGGGTTCGGCCTGTGCGCTCTTGAATCTTGCTCTATAATAAAGCCGAATTTCAAATCATTTATAACCCAAGCATCCTAACACCCCCCATGCAAAATGCAATCAATCAGCTTTTAGATTCGGCCAACCAGGTCATTCTCGGTAAACCCCGGCAGGTTCGGCTTGCGCTTTGCTGCCTGCTGGCCCGCGGTCATCTGCTGATAGAAGACATTCCCGGCGTCGGCAAAACTACACTGGCGCACACCTTGGCAAAACTGCTGGGCTTGAATTATCAGCGGATTCAGTTCACCAGTGATATTTTACCGGCCGACATCATCGGCGCTTCGGTCTTTGATAGTAAAAACCACGAATTTAGATTTCATCCAGGCCCGGTTTTCAACCAGATGGTGTTGGCGGATGAAATTAATCGCGCCACGCCCAAGGCGCAAAGCGCTTTGCTGGAAGCGATGGAAGAGCATCAGGTCACGGTGGAAGGAAAAACCTATCCGCTGCCTCAGCTTTTTTTTGTGATTGCGACGCAAAACCCGTCCCATCAAATAGGCACGTTTCCGTTGCCTGAATCGCAACTGGACCGTTTTTTAATGCGCATTGAGCTGGGCTATCCCGACCATCAGGCGGAAAGGCAATTGCTTATCGGGCAAAACCGTCACAAATTGTACGAATCGCTGCCTGTACAGCTGCCGCCCGAACAATTGCAAAAAATACAGCAGGCAGTTATCCAGGTTCATGTATCGACAGCCTTGCTGGATTACTGCCAGGGTATTATTAACTTTACCCGCAATTCAGCCGAGTATCACTGCGGCCTGTCGCCCAGAGCCGGTTTGGCGCTGCTGACTGCGGCCAAAGCCTGGGCGTTTATGGATCAGCGTGATGCGGTTATCCCCGAAGACCTTCAGGCGGTGCTGGCGGCTGTTGCGGGGCATCGGCTGCGAGCGGGCAATACCCAATCGGAAGCCATCGTCGCACCTATTTTAGCTAACGTTGCGATCCATTGAATTTAAAAGAACGCTTCAGGCTCAGCCGGTTTATTTCAGGTGAAAGAGCCGGCGATGAACCTGTTGTTTTAAATCACCGGCGCATTTTTATCTTACCGACACAGCGGGGCCTGGGCTTCGTGTTGTTGATTACCGTGCTATTGCTGATTGCCTTTGTTTATAACAATAACCTGGCTTATATGCTGGCTTTTTTGCTGGCGAGTATTTTTTTTATCACTATTTTGCACACCTACAAATCATTAGCCGGTCTGGTTGTGCAAAAAGGCCGGAGCAATACTGTGTTTGCAGGTGAAGCAGCCGGGTTCGATATCCAGATTAACAATCCGGCCGATGTAGAACGCCATTATTTACAAATTACGTTGCAAGAGAGTCAAACCCTGTTCATGCAGCCGCAAAGCAGTGCGCATGTCACGCTTTACTCGATAACCCAAAAAAGAGGCTGGCACCAGGCGGGACATATCACGCTCTCCAGTACCTATCCTCTGGGTTTGTTTCGGGTATGGTCGCCGATCCGCTTTAATCTTAAAGCCTTGGTTTATCCGAAACCGGCTCATAACGAAATACCTTTTCCCCAAGCGCTATCGGCAGAGATCCGGCAGGGATTTAACCGCAAGGGCGCAGATGATTTTTACGGCTTGCAGGAATACCAGTCCGGCGACTCGATCAAACATATCCACTGGAAAGCATTTGCCAAAGGCTTGGGCGTGTTTAGTAAGCAATACGGCGGTGAACAAACATCAGAGGAAATTCGGTTGGATTACGATCATACACCCGGACATAATGTTGAGGAGCGTTTAAGTCAGCTATGCCGTTGGGTGGTTGATGCGGAGCAAGCCGGAATCCGTTACGGTTTTTCTTTGCCGGGGATCAAGCTTGATCCTGATAACGGGGTGCTGCATTATCGAAAATGCCTGGAAGCGCTGGCGCTGTTTTGACGATGATGAAAGCTGAGCTCGATAAAAATATTTTAATCTTTCTTCTGTCTTCTATCGGGTTGATAGTTTTTCCGCATGTTTATCATATACCGATAGCTGTCTTTAGCTTTTTTTGCCTGCTTCTTAGCTGGCGTTTTATCGGGGCCTGGAAACAAAATTGGCTGCCCGGCAAACGGGGCATTTTTTTAATGTTCGTCTGCGCAATCGCGCTGCTGTACAGCCAGCATCAAGGTCTATTCGGGCGTGATGCCGGAACCAATTTGTTTATTACCGCTCTGGGACTCAAACTATTGGAAATTAAAAAAGAGCGCGATCTTTACCTGATTAGTTATCTGGCATTTATCGTCGCGGCCTCCCAGTTTTTATATCAACAAAGCATAGTCATGGCCGCTTATATTTTACTGGTCTGTTGCGCGCTGTTGGCAACACTGATTTGTATCAACAGCTGCAAAGTTCAAACGCTTTCAGCGTTAAAAACAGCTGTTGTTATCATTTTTCAGGCCCTGCCGATTGCGGTGTCCTTGTTTATTTTATTTCCCAGAGTCGAAGCGCCACAATGGATGTTGTTTAAGGAGCAACATCAAACCAGAACAGGTTTAAGCGACAGTATGGAGCCCGGCTCCATCAGTGAGCTGGGCATGTCTGACGAACTGGTTTTCCGGGTAAAATTTGCCGGTGCGATTCCTCCGTCACGGCAACGTTATTGGCGCGGTCCGGTTTTATCTTATACCGATGGCAGGCGCTGGACTCAGGCGCCTCTTCAAAAGCCCTTGAGCAGATATGCTGTTACCGGCACGCCTTATCCATATACGTTGATGATGGAACCGCAGGATAAAAACTGGATTTTTGCGTTGGATATGCCTGCACAGTATTCCTCGCCTTTAACCCTGAATACCAGCTACCAGCTCATTACTTTAGATAGCCCCGGTAAACGCACCGAGTATAAAGTGACTTCCTATACCGACTACAACACCGGTCCGATCAGTAGTAGCGAATACAAAGTCGCAACACAGCTACCCGGCGAACCTTCGGACAAAATTAAACAGCTGGTCGGGCAGTTGCACGGTTTTGACAGCGTTCCCGATAACTTTATCAATCAGCTGTTAAACCATTTCAGGGTGGAAGATTTCCATTACACCTTAACCCCGCCTATCATGGAAGAAAATCCGATAGAGAGCTTTCTATTCAAGACCCGTTACGGATTTTGCAGCCATTACGCCTCCGCCTTCGTGTATCTAATACGTGTCGCTCATATTCCGGCACGCGTCGTTACCGGCTATCAGGGCGGTGAGTTGAATAAAGTCGGCGATTTCCTGGAAATACGGCAAGCCGACGCCCATGCCTGGGCCGAAGTCTGGCTGGAGAACCGGGGCTGGGTCCGGGTTGATCCTACAGCTGCGATTGCACCGGAAAGAATAGAACGGAATACTAACTTGGGCCGACAAACTACCGGCGGTATTGCAACGGAAAATATGCCAGCTTACAACTTGCTGCAACAGGCCCGTCAGTTGTGGAGCAGCGTTGATTATAGCTGGCAACGCTGGGTTATCAATTACGACAATAAGAGCCAATCCAGCTTCCTGTCGTTGTTTGGTATCAGCGATCTTAAGGCCATGATTTACTGGATGATAGCCGTCATAGGATTAATAACGGCTTTGCTTTGCTGGTTTCTGCTTCGGCAAAAAACGAAAGCCGTCGATAAAGCCTTACTTAGCTATAACCGGTTTTGTAAAAAACTGGCCAAACACGGATTGTTAAGAGGTGCGGGGGAAGGGGTTAAAGATTTTGCCGAAAGAGTGAAAATAAAACTGCCCGGGCGGGCAGAGGACATTGATCGAATCACCTCCGTATTCATCAGGTTGCGTTACGGGCGAATTGCAAGCGACGAAGATTTACAGCAACTCAAGACGCTGGTTGGTTTATTTAGAGTCTAAAGTTTAAGTGATACGGAAAGCCGTCGCAGGGGATTTTGAGTCATTATCTAATGGCAAAACTTTTCTGAGTAACTACTCAACAATATGGTATATTCGCCTCGCACTTTGGGCAGCATTTCAGGGACGGAGCAATGGCTGTTTTGGGTATATGAACAATTGCGAAGCTGAAATCATGGGCGTGATTAATGTCATATTCGACTAAAACCGGCATTAAGCTGGGCTGAGGCCTCTGCACAAATGTACCCAGTCTGGTCTAGGAAATGGACGCTGATGATTTGAAAGAAGCCCGCTGTTCGACACTATGGCATTGCACGGATTTAAAGACGCTATTTTATCGACTGATCTGCACGAAGAACCCCATGCTTAACTCAAGATATTTAAACCGCAGAACATCTATCTCCAACATCGGACTGTAATTACCCATCTAGCCTAATGCTCCAGTCAATAAATGTCCGATAAATATCCTCATACCAGCATACAGTGCCTCACTGCAATTGCCCAACATCACGGCTTGCAAATCAATCCGGAATGGTTGATACAGGAATACGCGTTGGGCGAAGAAGAGCCCTCGTCCTCTTTACTATTGCGTATTGCTTCTGAAATCGGCTTGAAAGCGAAGGTTGGTAAACTTCCCTGGGAAAGATTACTGGCTCAGGGTGGAGTTTTCCCTGTACTGGCTAAATTGCGCAATGGACATAGTGTCATCATTGTTGGTGCGCGAACTGAGGGCGATGGCAAAATCGCAGTCCTTGATCCCCAAATAAGCGGGGCAACAATAGATTTGCAAGATAGAGAGCAATTCTGCAAACACTGGGACGGTGATGTTGTATTTTTAAAGCGCAATCATTCGTTGACCGATCCAAACCAGCCTTTTGGTCTGCGTTGGTTCATCCCTGAAATATTAAAGCAAAAGGCGGCCTTCAGGGATATTGCAATTGCGGCTATAGCCATGCAGTTCCTAGCCTTGGCATCGCCCATATTTTTCCAGTTAGTGATCGATAAAGTGCTGGTCCACCAGAGTGCTTCCACACTTTGGGTGTTGGGCGTCGGAATTACAATTGCACTGGTGTTTGACTCGGTATTCGGTTATTTGCGCCAGCTTCTGACGCTGGCGGCCACTAACAAGATAGATATGCGGCTGACTCGCCGCACATTTGGTCATTTACTTTCTCTGCCTATTGATTATTTCGAAACTACGACAGCAGGTGTGATCACTCGCCATATGCAGCAATTGGAAAGCATTCGGCACTTTTTGACCGGAAGGCTATTCATTACTGGACTCGACACGATTGGGTTGTTTCTTTTCCTGCCGATCCTGTTCACTTATTCA
Organism: Methylobacter sp.; assembly: GCF_036845245.1. Taxonomy (NCBI): domain Bacteria; kingdom Pseudomonadati; phylum Pseudomonadota; class Gammaproteobacteria; order Methylococcales; family Methylococcaceae; genus Methylobacter; species Methylobacter sp. The sequence goes on along the minus strand of NZ_DAIUEH010000079.1, from coordinate 2,677 downwards.
ACCAAGCTGGCTGTTATTGTTTTAGTCTTTACGCTGCTTATAGCCGGTATTATCGCCACGCTTTTGCCTACCTATCGAAAACGGCTTAATGCGCTTTATTCTGCCGAAGGCAAGCGTCAATCCATGCTGGTCGAAACAATCCATGGCATGCGGACAGTAAAAGCGTTGGCCATTGAGCCGAGTCAACGGCGCATTTGGGATCAAATTTCGGCGGAGGCGATTACCATGCATTTCCGGGTTGGAAAGCTTGGAATTACCGGAGGGGCGATTACCGACCTGCTGGGCAAGTTGCTACCTGTGACGATTATTGTCATCGGTGCTCAGGACGTGTTTGATCAGACCTTGTCTGTGGGTGCTCTGATCGCGTTCCAGATGATTTCAGCGCGAGTGTCTTCGCCTTTAATTGCTATTGTTGGTCTGATCAATGAATTTGAGCAGACTACCTTGTCTGTTCGTATGTTAGGCGAAGTCATGAATCGCCAGCCTGAAGGACGTATGGGCGCAGGTGGTCTGCGACCGCAGCTTTTGGGGGAAATTACTTTTCAGGATGTAACGTTCCGTTATCCGGGCGCCAGCGCGACAGCGCTGGATCGCGCCACGTTCACCGTTCCTGCCGGGGCGATAGTCGGTGTCGTCGGCCGTAGCGGTTCCGGCAAGACTACGCTGACCAAGCTGATTCAGGGACTCTATAGTGTGCAGGAAGGTATCGTTCGATTTGATGGAACCGATGCGCGCGAGATTGATCTTGCACATCTGCGTCGTCAGGTTGGCGTGGTGTTGCAGGAAAACTTCCTGTTTCGGGGGACTGTTCGTGAAAATATTTCAATGGCTAAACCTGATGCCACTTTTGAGGAAATTGTTGCCTCGGCAGAAGCGGCAGGTGCCGATGAGTTCATCGAACGCTTGCCGCAAGGTTACGATACTTTGCTCGAAGAAAATGCCGCCAATCTCAGCGGAGGACAAAAACAACGCTTATCGATTGCTCGCTCCTTGCTGTCCAAGCCGCGTATTTTGATACTTGATGAAGCGGCCAGCGCACTCGATCCGGAAAGCGAAGCCATTTTTATTCACAATCTTTCACGCATCGCAATCGGACGCACGGTCATTATGATTTCTCACCGCTTATCTACCTTGGTGAATGCGCATACTATTTTGGTCATGCAGCATGGACGGCTGGTTGATAGTGGTCGTCACGAAGAATTATTGCTACGCAGCTCAACTTATCAACATTTATGGAACCAACAAACCAGTCATTTGTAGGCTTGGCGCCAAAGAAGCCAGAGCCGGCTAAGAACGCAACCGTTATCGAATTTCTGCCTGATGCGGATGAGATAGAGCGCAGTCCTTTGCCGCGTTCAGCCCGAATAACATTGCATGTCTTGCTGGCTGCATTGATTTCGTTTGTATTATGGGCCAGTTACTCAGATCTTGATCGAGTTGTTGTAGCGCATGGACGACTGATCACGCCTTTACCGAACATACTTGTTCAGCCTTTGGAAACCTCAATTATTCAGAGTATCGATGTGCGAGTCGGTCAAGTAGTTAAGAAAGGGGAGAGTCTTGCGACGCTGGATCCTACTTTCGCGCAAGCCGACGAAATACAGTTGAGAAAGCAGTTTAATAGCCTGGAAACTCAATCGAAAAGTCTTGAGGCCGAGCTTTCCGGTAATAAAACACTTGGCAAGAGCACTGATGCGGATAGTCAGTTACAAGCTGAATTGTCGGTTGAGAGGCAGGCTAATTACCAGGCGCAACTTTCTAAAATGGACGAAAACGTTGCCCGTTTGCAGGCAACATTAATAACCAATCGTCATGATCAGCAGATGCTGACTGAGCACGTAAAGCCGTTACGGGAAATTGAGGGCATGCAGGAAAAACTGGTTGCCCAAAATTTTGGCGCACGCGTACGCTTGCTTGAAGCTCAGGAAAAACGTCAAGAAGTCGAGCGTAATTTGCAGCTCGCAAAAAGCCGTGAGCAGGAAATCAAACGCGAACTGGCAAGTATGGAAGCAGAAAAAGTGGCGTTCAAAAAAGGCTGGCGTCAAAAAATGATGGAAGAGATGCTGTCAACGTCTCGCGATAAAAATACGGTGAGTGAACAACTGCAAAAAGCGGACAGGCGTCGAAAATTGGTGACATTAACCTCGCCTTCCGATGCCGTTGTACTGGAGATTGCAAAATTATCATTGGGATCGGTTGTTCAGGGCGGCGGGGCATTTTTTACATTGGTTCCGCTTGGTGCAGAGCTGGAAGCTGAAGTGCAAATCGATTCGATGGATGTAGGTTACGTAAAATTGGAAGATGTATCCCGAATTAAGCTGGACGCTTATCCATTTCAGCGGCATGGCATTCTTACTGGTGAAGTGCGTACGATGAGCGAGGATGCCTTTCGCCAGGAAGCTGAGACCGGGAAGAGCATGGATGCGTATTACAAGAGCAGAATAAGTTTAGGTAATTCGCATTTGAAGAAAATGCCTGAACGAGCCAGGTTATTACCCGGCATGACGTTAACGGCGGAGATCGTGGTCGGAAAACGCTCGGTGATTTCTTATCTATTATGGCCGCTAACCAAAGCTCTGGATGAGGCCATGCAGGAACCATAGAAATAGCGAAAACAGCTATTCCTAGTAGTCAGTCATGATGAAGTACAAGGATAAAGCCGAGCCAGCTTCCGTCG
>NZ_DAIUEH010000078.1:0-18933 GCF_036845245.1 Methylobacter sp. | reverse complement strand
TACGCGGGGGTCGTCGTACGCCGCTCCACTAACGTTACGCTTCCTGTACTCCTTCTTGGTGATTGGTGGTGGATTCAATAGACTGCTGAATTTTCAGCAGTCTATAAAGATCAAAAACTTACACTTTAAATGTCCGCTCAGGTGACATTCAAAAACATCCAATTGTAGACGCGCCCACGTTTATAAATATCGGTGCAAACCGTATTTACTAAAAAAACTAATAAAACCAATTAAATAGGGACATCCTCGGTTTTAAAAACTAAGGTGTGGAGTTAATGGTGGAACTTGGGCGCACTGGCGGCCTGAAAGATGAATTGTTTGGTTACTTTGGCAAAAGTCCGAGACATTTAAGGAGTCCTTTTCAAGCTGTCTCAGAATATTGCCAATGTCATGAATGATATGGCCGAGCCAAAGATATAAGTATTTGTACATATCGAAAAAGGATTACTTAACCTTTAAGCTGTTCAATAATCATTTTTTAATTGATCATCTGCATAATAAAGCGCTCAGAAAGCGAGAATAACCATGACGACACATATTGAATTTACTTCGGAAGCATTAGAAACTTTAAAGAAGGAAAAGAATACCCATCCTGTCCCGTTAGTTCGTCGGCGCCTAGAAGCCTTGTGGCTAAAAAGCCGTGGGTTATCCAATCACAAGATTGCCTTATTGGTGGGCACTTGTGAAAGGACTTTGCGCGACTATTTTCAGTTATATCAACAAAGCGGCGTGGAGGGTTTAAAAAATCTTTACTTTTGTTTCGGTTAAAACCAATCTTTGCTGGCACGCCGTCATTTACGGCTAAACAGGTGCAATTAGTAGGCTCAAAATTGAACAATTACAAATATCACATTTACCACAACGAAGATCAATGCTCCAAGGATGACCAGATCAGGACTAAATTAACCGATGCTCAGCTCAATATTGAGTACGAGAGCATTGACATTGCATTGCATCTTTACTCGCTCTCGAAGAATTTCGATTTATCGTGCGACACTCAATATGATGAGAAAGGCGGTGTTGTAGTCGATTTAAAAAATTTCCAATCAAATGAGGAGGCTGATGCATTTATAGGACAATTTCCAGAATGGTTAAAGACGAGGATTAATACCCGATTCTGTCCAGTCATTCAAAGAGAGAAGGACCTATTTACTGAATAATTCATTCGTACCGCTTGATATAACATCAAGCGGCGAACTATTTTTTTTTCACTAGTCGCTTACATCGGCGGCATTGGATTGGCGTCCAGGAAGTTTGCGGTACAAGGCCGCTTTATGCGGTTTTTTTATTGTGCAAAATTTACCCGTCTATTATGCCGGGCTGAGTTAGACAGTTGAAAAACCGGCAGGTCGAAAACTGGAAAACGGCATCGAAATTTTGCCCAATTTACATCAAAAATCGTAAAATTTTCCAAAGTAAATTCCTATCTTATTGATAATAAATGCAAAGCCAAGCTGATTGGCGGGAAAATTGAAAGCTGTTTTCCAGGGAAGAGCTTCATGCGCGAGAACACTACGCTTCTTGAAACTTGAATGACCGTTTTCATTTACACAACTGCCATTCAAGTTAATTTGCCGTAAACAGGTTATGGCCGAACTGCGTCATTTGCGAAAGACCGAGTTCGACCCGGACGGTGACTTTTGTTGAAGATAGAGACATATGAAGAATCGTTTCGTGGCGATGCTTGTTTCTACAGGGTTAAACGCAGGCTTAGATCTCTCTCGATCCGGAGTCGGAGCCGAAGCAGCAGAATTTAATGTCCGATCGAACTTCCCAATCCGGTTAGCGCCGCTCCTATCGGACCCGCCAGTAGCGGCGCAAATATAGCCAGGATTTGCGGAATCTGCGGTATCGGTTCAGATGAGAATCCGTGTTTTTCCAGCCATTCCTCAGGCGAAGAATCAAGTGTATCCACGGGTAATTGCCGTAAATTATCTTCGGCCCGTTTGGTCAAAACCTTTGTACAGCAAATGTATACGCTTGCAATCATTAATGAGAAAACGCTACCGATAAAAGTCGTCAGCGCCAAGCTCCAATCGTTCATGGCATTAGCCAGCTTGGCATCGTCAACGAATACGATGGGCCATCTCAGCCAGGCTTGCATGTGCAGAACGCCTGCCACCAATAACGCCGCCCCGAGGTTAACTACTGTTTTCAGTTGATGAGATCGATCCGCGAGTTTCTGTAAACACTGGCGTGGATCGGCGGCAACTATCGGAGTCAAGCTTGCGGCGGCGGCCAGTGCGATCGCAAAAGGCACGATCGCCGACAGTAGGTTGACGATGTAGACCATATTCCTGATGTGAGCCAACTCCAGTGATTTGAAGAAATGGGAGTTTTGCAGGCTTTCAAAGGTGAAACGAAAGATTGCGCCGAGAGCCGTACCGTTGCCGGCCGCATAAGCCAAATGGCCGAGCCCGACACAGGACAATGCCGCCCAGAGAACAAGCGCGTGTTTGAAGCACTTAGGCGTTAGCGATCTTTGCAATACGAGTATGCTGTTTACAACAACGGCTACAGCCAAAATGTAATAGAGTAAGACGCTGCTGAGCCAAAGTATGCGTAAACGGCCTTCGACGAAAAGCTCAAGTGCTGAATGATCTTTCGCGGCATGGGCAATAGCCGCTAGTTTCGACACCAAAGCCATCGAACCGAAATCTCCCTGCTCGAGAATGACTATCGCCAGTGTATAGATCGAGATCGGTAAAGCTGCAAAGGAGAGATAATATATTTCCCTGGGTGCGCCCCATGCATGTTTCAGCTCTTTTTGGTGTTGCGTCATGCCGGTTACTCCAAGGTTTATAACGTCCCAAATAACTTAAATTTGTGAGTCGGCGATCTTTCCTAATTGAAAGCAGTTTGCCGCTGATGGAAACCTGTTTTACAAATTAGGCAGTCCGTTATTGAGAAACGCGGAGCTCTGAAATTGGCCGTGATCGATCCATGTTCGATCATGGCACCACAGCCATGGTCGTGCGTTTATTTAAGATGCCGGACTTATTCCCAGCTTAAACGGTATTCCTCAGGAAACGGGCCTGACTTATAATCAATCGAACCGGTGGCGCTGACCTTATTCCGTAGCAATACTTGCTTCACCATTTCCGGTATCATCACCATACCCACATATCGCCCCAGGCATTCATGGCTGCCGAAGCCGAAATTAAAATGGTTATACCAGTTACGGTGCGGATTAAATTCATCCGGATTTTCAAACGCGCGGGGGTCGAACATGGCCGATTGGGTTGCGGGTAGAACAATGCTGCCCGCCGGGATTTTAGTCGCGTAATCGGTACCCATGCCGACGGTATAGTCGCTGGCGGATTTGCGAAATAAATAAGGGGCAATAGGCACGAATCGAAACGCTTCCCAGACGATGCCATCAAACTCGGCCGGGTCGTCCAGCTTTGCTGCGGCTTGGGCTTTGTTTAGCCACTGGTCGTTTTGCAGTAAGTATTGGATAACTTGTGCAACGGCTTGCGATGTGGTTTCTATCGCGCCTATTAATAAACCGCCGGCATTCACGCCTAAGCGTTTTAAATCCAGATCCATCGCCTCGGGGAAATGATTCCGCAGCATGCGGGTGACGATATCATCTTTCAAGGCTTCGTGTTTTTTACCCATTACGGTTCGCAGCAGCTTGCAGAGCCCATACCACAGCGAACGAATGAGATCGGCATTTTCGAGTTTGATAGCCAGCGTACGCCGAGCCATGAGTTCGGCAATATAAATGCCGAGTAGTTTACTGACGCGGGCTTGTTGATCTTCGATGAACTGTTTTTTATCGGTGGGCATCCAATCGAAGGGTTGATTATGAAAGGTGTTGTATTGATTCCAATAAGACCACTCGATTAAATCTTTTTTATCAACTCCGGTTAATCCGAAATAGTCCTGCACCAACCCGGCAGGCACCATTCGGCAAAATTCGTTGACAATTTCAATGCTGCCATTGGCCGAGTCCAAAATGTCTTTGCCCAGTTTTGCAATCATTTTACGCACATCGGGTAGATCCTCCCGGTTCAACAGGCTTTGCATCATGGCTTTCTCGCGGTAATGCAAGGCATCGTCATCGTGTGCCATTAAATAGATTCCGTTGCCCATTTTGGGTAAGTAGAGTGGAAAACGGCATCTAAATTTTGCCGCTTTTACAACGAAAGAGCGTTTAAATTTTCCAAAAGATAAACTATATGATGTTGATATTATTACGTACGTCAATTGTTTGACTGGGAAATTTAACGTTGATCAGTGGTAAAAATTGAAAGCCATTTTCCAGTCTAGGAAGCCTTCTATATCCTGGATGGATTTACAAGGTGGGCAGAAAAACACTGCCCACCTTGGGCTTCCGATTAACCGTTCAATATGACATCGGCGGCTTTTTCGCCGACTATATAAATCGATGATACGATAAAAAAACCGGGAATTTTCGTAAATACCGAGGCGTCAACGACGCGCAGGTTCTGTATGCCGCGGACACGGAACTGACTGTCCAGCACCGCCATCGGATCGTTGTCGGCACCGATCGGGCAGGTGCAGGAGGCATGATGGCCCCAGGCATTGTAGCGGACGAAATCGCGTAATTGCTCGTCGGTCTGCACTCCCTTACCCGGCTTGACTTCTTCGGCCAGGATGCCTTGTTCGAACAGCGGTTTGGCAATGCTGCGCACGAATTTGATACCTTCAACAACCGAGTCGAGATCTTGGCCAGCGGTGTCGTTGCCTTCTTCGAAATAGCGGAAGTTGATATAAGGCCGTTCTTGAGGATCATTGGAGACCAGTCTGACTTCGCCGGCGCGGTTAACCGTATGCGCCTTCAGCACGGCCCAGGTCAGGTAGCTATGGTCATCCTTGATGAGTTTGGAATAGCCTGGGAAATAGCCGCCGAAATTGCCGAGCAAGGCAAAACAGAACAAATCGGGAAGCGGACGTTCTGTGACTGAGCGCTTGATCACCGCCAACACCGCGCCGTTTGTCGTATAAACACCTTTATTTTCGTTCTTCCACTCATTATATTGCGGATCGCCAGCCGAATAAGTGGCGTCTTTCAAGACTTCCCAGTCTTGCGTCATTTTATTTGTGACGCCGACTTCATAACGGTCCTGTAGATTGGTGCCGACGCCGGGCAGGTGATATTTGACTGGGATGCCGTGTTTTTGCAGTTCTTCCTTCGGGCCGATGCCGGACAGCATCAACAGTTGCGGCGTATTGTAGGCGCCGCCGGACAAGATCACTTCTTTAGATGCATGGGCGGTGCGGAGTTCGCCGGGCTTGTTGCTCGGATTTGCATGTGCCTTGTAGAGTTTTGCGCCTTTTTGGTATTCGACGCCGACCGCTCGGTTGTCGTCGAGAATCACCTTGGTAACCAGAGCATCCAGTTCGATCGTCAAATTGCTGGGATACTTCTGCTGCACCTCAAGCAAGCGTTCGCGGGTGCTGTGGCGACTGCCTTTTTTGGTGGCCAGCGGCGGATAACGAAGGCCTGTGGCGTTTTCCTTGACCAGACGCCAGTCATTCGGGTCAGCCAGTCCTTTAAATAGCCATTTTAGTCTGTCGAAATGGTCCGGCAAACTTTCTGCTGCTTTGACCGCAGAATCGAGTATGGCTTGTACGAGGTTTTTATCTTTCGCTAACGCCTCAAGCGGCAGCGCGGCTTCGGTCTGGAACCAGCCTTTGAATCCATGTCGGGAAGGATTGATACCGAGCCAATTGGCGAGTTTGCGAAGCGTCGGTCGGTGCTCGCAATTTTCCATTAATTCGAAATATTTTCGCATATTATCGGCCTTCCAGGAGGCATCGCCGGTGATTTCGGCGACATCATCCCAGTCGGCATTGTGCGGATAGACGGTGATCATTGCGTTGTGCGCGGTGCAGCCGCCGAGGCAGCCGGCGCGCGGGTACAGCACGCCTTTCTCTTTTGGGGTATATTGGGGGTCCTGGGCCTGAATCGATTCGGTTTCATAATGGCGTACGAAAAAATCCCAGCGCATGGCGTCGTTTTCGGTCGAAAACGGATGGAAAACCGGCACATCGTAATCGTCGGGCAGGCGTTTTTCACCGGGGAAGGCCAGATCGTCGCCCTGGAGTTGTTTCGGGTCGCCGCCAGCTTCCAATACCAACACTTTCTTGCCGCGCTCGGCAAGACGTGCGGCCACCGTGCCGCCGCCCGCGCCCGAGCCGACGACGATATATTCGTAAGTTTCATTCGATACTGTCATGGTTGTTTCCTGTTCTGATCAAAATAAGGGAAAGCCGCCTTAATCCTGGATCAAGGAGGCTCCACCGTGACTCTGTAAGTGATAATGGTGCTGAGGGGCAGCGCATGCTGCCCCATTCGAAGAACGAAGATTTAAAATGTCTTCAGAAATTCGATCAGCGCTTTCTTATCGGCATCGCTCAGGCCCGGTTCTTTATCGGCTTCCTTAAAATATTCGGTGCCGAAATAATGGCCGCGATTGACAATGTAATCAGGACATTTACTGGCTTTGACCAAAGGGTCGGCTAAGTTCGCGAAGACCTTCGCGGCTTCTTCGTCGGTCGCATTACTCGGCAATTTCTTTAAGTCGAATTTGATCTGGGTAAACAGGTCCGCCAATTGGAGAATGTGTTTCGCTTCGTCTTTGAAACTGTCGCGCTTGTCAAGATCGATGTTGGTCAGCAGATTGACCGGCGTGCCTTTCGGAATCGGGCCGAGTTCCAGCCCTTGTTCGCCGGCGAATTTGCCGCCGTCGATCTTGTTGGCCACCTTCCATAGAAATTCAGGCAGGAAGTTTTTCGGCACCCGCAGATAACTGGTCGCAAAGGTTCTATCGATCCAGCCCGGCAGCATTTTGCCGTTCGCGGTTTGGTACTGGATATTGCCTTTGCGTTTTTCCGGCCACAGCAATTGTTCAATGGAATTATCGAACGATTGCAGTCTGTCTGCGACTGCAGGGCTCGGATTGAATTCGCCCAGCGCGTTGTTCAGGAAGTACGGCGCGGTCGACCAGACACTGACCAGAGAGGCCGGCCGGGTAAAGCCGCGGCCGCCGCCCGGCATGTCGTACTCCCAAGGCTTGCCGGTCATCGGATGATGCACGGTGAATTTGCCGACCGACGGCAAATTCTTGTAGGACTGCGACGTAAAGTCGTTCCAGATGTTGCCTTCGAGCCCGTTGGTCGCCAGCGGACTGCAGGCGTTGGTTTCGAGCAGCGTGACCGGGATGCGCAGGTCGGTGGACAGGAAGTTGTCCTGCAGGAAGTCATCCTTCTTGACGATCTCGTAGATCGCTTTCCTGAACTCGTCCGTTTGCGTCCAGCGCCAATAATTACCCCAGTGGTTCAGGTAATCCTTGCCGACACCGCCGTTCGGGAAGAAGCTATAGGCTTTTTCGGGCAGTTTGCTGGAGTGGCATCGCGCGCAGCGTTCGCCGAAGACTTCCTTGCCGCGGGTCAGTACCGCTGTGTCTGTGGTCAGGTGCTGGTCACCGCCGGGGGCGCTTTTCAGCAAGTCGGGACGGGTCGCGGCGACAAAGAACAGCGCCAAATCGGGCGTTTGCGCTTCATTGGCCTGCCAGTAGGTCGAGTTTTTTCGCGACTGCTTGATCGAAATCGGCGTGATGGGCTTGCCGCCGATCAACGGATTGAAATGCGTCAGCCAGTCTTCGCTGAACAGGCCGATGTTGATGAAGACGCGGTTCAGCGCACCCAGCGCGCCGACCGAATCGGCGCCGTCCTTCAAGACGCGCGGTGTAAATACGGTATCAGGCGCCTTATACAACTCGGTCAACGGCCCGGATTTAAAGTAATCATTGAATTGCCGGTTATTCAGGCCGCCGCCGCCAAGTTTTTCCTGGCCGAATTTTTGCGCATTCAGCAAGCGCGGCACCAAATTATAGACCGCGTTCATCGTGCGAGGGTTATTGATGTAGTCGCTCGAAATCAGCGAGGTGTCCAGCGCGCCCGGACGCGAGGTGGCGAACAGTTGGAACGGGAACGCGGACGGATCGGCTTCCCAGGAGAAGATCCGGTCGATCCAGAAATATTGTGCACCTGGATTGGAATTCAGGTTTTCCCATTTCGGATTTTCTGGGTCGGCAGGCGGATTGGCAGGGTTCGGACCGACGTGGCAAAAGCCGCAAGACATCCCGACGCGGTAAGGACGGATCAAATTCTTGCTGTTGTAATAGCTCGGATCGGTGTAGTACCGTTCCGGATCCCAATTTTTTTCGGCCTTTTCATCGAAATCGGGGTTGGGGAATAGACGCAGGCCGACGATGCCGGTCGCATAGCCGTAGTAGGAGCCGGCCGGAATATTTTTTCCGCGTGCGCCGTATTTGACGCCGGGATATCCGGTTTTGGTTTTGGTTTTGGTTTCGTTTTCGAAGGGATCGGGCGCGCAATCTTTGGAGCGCACGTCGAGCCAGAGTCCGTAGCGGTCTTTGCGTGGCCCGGTGCCTTTTTCAAAGCAAGGTTCGTTGACCAGACCCAGGTAGCTCCAGCGGTTGCTGCGGCTGAATTTGAGGCTGGGGTGGTTCGACAAGGTTTTTAGAAAATCGAGGCTGCCGAGGCTGCGATAACTGATCGTGTCCCACAAGCGATCATTGCCCGCAGTCCAGACGATCCAGTTGTTGCGACCGGTCGCGACCCTCTTGACCGCCTGTTCAGGCGTAATGTCGGCCACGAACGGAGCCAACATCTTGGCCAGTTCCTCGGGATTTTTGGTGACGCCGTAGTCCATGTCGCGGAAATAATCTTCGTCCGCGCCTTTCAAGCTGGCGGCGTCGCGTTTCACGCACATCGCTTCATCGATTATCTCGCCTTGTTGGTTTTTACACGCATTGCTACTAAAAAATGTCGCCATACCCGCGCTGCTGTAGCCGGTCAGGCTTAGAAAACCGGCTCCTGTCAGGATCAGCGTAAGGGCAGATTTTTTCATTTTCATATTTATTCTCCCTAGTTAAATTGAAAATCATGCAAAGGGTTTACACTTTAATAAATAGCGATGCAGTGTCGTTAACCTCCATTAATAAAGTGATTTTTATTAAATAAGTACGCGTTCAATCCTCAAGTTATTGAACACGTACTGTCGATTCCGGAGGAACTACAGCGAAAACCTGTTCACCGATCCATGCTCCCAGCTTGCGATAACTTTCCCATTGCGCTTCGTCGAAAAACTGATCCGCCGTGGTTTGCTGTGGAAAATCCGGGTTCATCGCATGATAGTTAAAGATGTCCTTGGGCTCGTCGCCTCTGATGACCGCCTTGATATAAATCAGTGTTGATGGATCGACGGAGCCGGGATATTTCACCCTGGCAATGGCCGCGCAGGCGCTCGAATAGCCGTTGGCCGCCTTCCTCCGTAAATCTTCGCAGGTACCAAATAGATCTGAATGCGCCGACAACTTCTGCTTCAACTCGTCGCGCGTGAGGAATTCGATCTCGGCCCCGAAATCAATCCGTGCTTTTCGCACCAAGTTTCCCATGCCCTCGAAAACATAATCCGGGTCGGCTTCGGCATCTATCACGTAGATAATAGGCACTTTTCTGCGAATGAGTTCGTAAGCCCCCATGTTCTCGAAATGACCACCATCCGAAATATTCCACAAATCCTTGGCGGGTCCGTAAAATCGGTCTAGATACTCATTCAAAAGATAGCTTTGAGTGGGAAACAGCCATGCAAAGAATTTCGCGAGCTTTGAAAGTGCGGTATTCCGATCGCCATCCTTGAGCCAGCCTCCGGCATCCCACCAATAGCCCAACCGCAGATTGAAATAACCGGCTAATAAGCTAATACCAATGCTAGACTGGCTGCCCATTCCTGTCGATAAAGCCGCGCCCGAAATGGCCGTCCATTGGGCCAGAGAAAGGTCGTCGCAGGGGACAGCAGGATCGGTGCTATCATTCTGTTCTCGTTTTAGGTATATCTTATCTTCTTTTTTGAAGCCGTTGCCCGTATGGCCAAGGCAAATGCCGGCCGGCCCAATAGAGAGCCCGAATCCTTTACGGTCCTGCTGCTGTACCTGAGATTGTCCGCCTATGGTTTCGTTGACCGTGACATTGATGATATGTAACGGCGCGCCCTTATCCTTCATCGCGGCGTAATAATCGTTCATCGAAATATCGTCATCGAGTATGACATCAATAACTGCAGTATTGCTTGGATCTCCGGTATGCCGATTCGGATTGGAGGCTCCGAGGTAGGCGCGTGCCAAGCGTGAGCTGTATAAAGTGTGCAGGGATGAGCGATTGAGGAATGACCAATTCCTACCGAATATCCATGAGAAAGAAAATATCATGATGAGAAGTTTCCAACCGTAGGCTTCGTTCACCTTCGAGTTGAAAGAGCCGTCGCAAAAGGACTGCCGAAGCGGAAACTGCCATAACAACGGGTAGCTCAAGGCATCCACACTCACCACTAATGTCCCGATCAGGATCACGGCGGCAATCCAGGCCAACCACGTCAAGGGCAGCGTGTATTTTTTCTCCCTGTTCTTTGGCGTCAACCATGCCGCAATCCGATCGATGAACATCGTGATGACGCCGCTGACTCCGATGATCGCCGAGGAAAAGTACGCAATACTGCCCTTAAAGCCGTACATCTGAATATTGAAGTACAGGCTTTTTGCGAGGCAATCGAGAAAAAACAAAGCAAATAACGCGATGGACGAAACAAGGCCGACTTTTAGCGCCGAGGTCAACCAGTGACGCGCATGGTCATCCTGAAAGATATTGATCTGATCGGTATCGGTATCGGAGCTTTCCGCGTTCAAGGTGGCGAAGGTCAAATATGCCCATGTGAAAACCGTTACTGCTAGGAAAATTTTCGTTCCATCGGTGTTGTATTCATTAGATATGAATACGCCATACCCGGCGAGAGCCGTTGCCAATATCAATCCCACGATGGGTGATATCCACAGCAGTCCTTGCCGTTGGGATAAGCGTTTGGTAAAGCTTTCCAGCTTGCTTAGAGCCTCGCCTTTGGAAATACACCAATAAGCCCAGCCAGGCGGAATGGTCATAAACAATAATGTCGTTAGTGGCAAGAACCACAGTCCGCTTTGCCACCAGTGGGCGTCGGAGCCCGGAACTTGAACTCTGAAAACTGGCCATTTCGGCGAGTTATATGCCAGTTCGATGAAATGAACCAATGTAAACAGCAACAGCAGAAAACTGGCCATGACCACGATGGCTGCAATCCAGTTCCTCAGCATCATGCTGGTGGCCAATAACAAATCGCCACCGCCGTTGGGTGAAAGATAACGCCCATTCTCACGGAGCCAGACTATCTCTTCGAGAGTGGAGGATTTATTTTGTGTGTAAAGCTTACTGGAGATGTTTGTCTGATCGACATTCTTCCTTGTGAACAATCGTCCAATGAAAGCGCCGAAATAACCACCGCCAGAGACGGTCGAGATATAGTCGATATATTTGATTCTGTCGTGCTTGGCTAGGGCTTGGAAAATGCCCAAACAGAACGTCGCACTGCGGATGCCCCCGCCGGATAGAGCAAAGCCTATCTTCTCGCTTTGCTGTCCACCGTACAATTTTCTTCTATCGTCGATCAATTTATCTTCGACTTTCAACAGTTCTTCTTCGAAGTTGTTTGTCTTTCTCCACATGGGTACACACTCCTCATTTATAACAAAGGCTTAGTATTTTTGTGCTACGGCTGCTGCGCATAGCATTCGATACGCGAATTAGGAGGTGAAAAAGGCCACATACGGACTGTTTCAGCGTTCCAGATACTCAGTTTCTATTTTCGCTGTCCGATATTGCTGCAAACCGCCGGGTCGATGGCAGTGATTGTCTGCTTGACACCATCGACGCTGAATGATGTTGTTCCGTAATACATGATCAAGCCGCAATCATAGGGCCCGACTGGGCAATCAGTCAGGTCTATTGGAGAAAACTGCCCTATTCTGCCCGTCGCAATATTGGCGTTGTTCACAGTGATGAAGTTATTGCGATCGGGCCTCTTGTGCTCGTGGATCAGACCCAGCTCGTGCATGATCACGCCAGCCGCCGCATTCGGGTTATAGCTGATGGACTGCTGTCCTCCTTGTCGTCCGATAGGACTTGAGCAGGCCGCGGCATCCGCGCTTTTGGTGATAAAGATGAAGTCAGTATCCGTGATAACAAAAGGAAAGAACTTGATAATTGATATTGTGTTCCACCCGTTGATGGCTAACAGCACCTGCAGGCGTTCGGCCGACCCAACCGGAAATACGGTCGCATCAATCTGAAATGGGATGATGCCATTTAGCCATTGGTTTGTGGAAGTAGCTTTGATCGCGAATCCCATAACATTTCCCCAAGTCTTTTTTTGAGAATATAAAGCATGACAAATATTTTTATCAATACGTAGTTATACGAAGACCGTAAGGATTCATGCAGAAATAGGCAATAGCGGCCCAGACTAATTCTATTTAAACTTGGCTTTTCTCCGACGTAATAAACGCTTCGAATTGGGAAATAGTGAACGGTGATTAACAGGTTGAATATCACCGTTTTAGACAAAGCGGTCTCGCCTCATTTACTATTGATAATGGATTTTATCAATAGTAAATGACCGGAATGCAGGGCTACCTCATTAAAAATAGCTATCAACCCAGCCGAATTTAGGATAATGACAAAATAAACAACCCTCAAGGAACCGGAAGAAATGGATTTTTTAGATATTTTTGGACAGCTCGACGATCCCCGCATTGATCGGAAAAAGCTGCACCCCATGCCCGAAATATTGCTATTGACGTTATGTGCCGTTATTTGTGGGGCAGAAAGTTGGGATGATATAGAGATGTTTGACAAGTCAACGTTGGCGTTTTTACGCCAGTATCTGCCGTATGAGTACGGGATACCGAGCGATGACAGGGTGCGACGGTTTTTCCGCGCCATTGATACGACACAGTTCCCGCATCTGTTTGTGGAATGGATTCGGGCCTGGCTGAGTCCTGAAGTGGCGGGTAAAGTGGTGGCCATTGATGGTAAAACGCTACGTGGCAGCCATGATGGGGGGCAATCGCCAATACATTGGGTATCAGCCTTTGCCAGCGAAGCGGGGATCGTCCTGGGCCAGATTAAAACCCGTGAAAAACCAATGAAATCACCGCTATTCCTGAGCTATTGAAGTGGTTGGATGTGCGCGGCGCTATCGTGACCATTGATGCCATGGGCTGCCAAAAAGCCATTGCCGAGAACATCATCGATAAAGGCGGCGATTACCTGTTGCGCTTAAAGGTAACCCAAGCCGCCTGCACCATGATGTACGTCTGCATTTTGAACAGCCCGTCCCCGCGTCGCTTGCCCGGATGAGCCGCACTGAAAGCGTTGATAAAGGCCACGGACGCATTGAAGTCCGGCAGTACCGGTTGAGTACCGATATTGACTGGCTTAGGGAGCTTCACCCTGAGTGGAAAAATCTCGGCAGCATTGTCGCGATTGATAGTGAGCGGCTCATCGGCGATACGACGACATGAGAAACCCGTTATTTTATCAGCAGTTCGTTGGCCTCGGCGCCGCAGATGCTGGCCGCCGTGCGTTTGCACTGGGGTATCGAAAACCAGTTACATTGGGTGTTGGATATGTCTTTTGGTGAAGATCAAAGCCGTATACGCAAAGACAATGCCCCAACCAAAGTCGCTATTATCCGTCATGCGGTGTTGAATATGATGCGACAGGCCCAGAAGAAACGGGTGTCCATCAAGCGTATGCGCAAAGCGGCTGGTTGGGATGACTCCGTCTTAACACGCATTTTGGATCAGGTTTTTTAATGAAGTAGCCCTGGACAATGACCCTGCCGATATTGGCAGCACGCCTGAACCCGATGGTTCGGGGGTGGGTCACGTACTACGGGGCATTTTATCCGGAACCGTTAAAGCGCTTTCTGGTCAGAATAGATTTGAGGCTAGGTCCGCTGGGCAAGGAACAAGTACAAACGCCTTAGAGGACATAAACGGCAAGCTTGGGTTTGGCTTAAGCGCTGTCGGGAAAGCCTGCCAAGGTTGTTTGTGCATTGGGATTTTGTATAATCGAAGGGCGATGAATAAGAAGAGCCGTATGAGGCGAGAGTCTCACGTACGGTTCTGTGAGCGCCTGAGGGGAAGTTCCCGCGGGCGACTCGACCCGAACACTTTTTTGCAATTCCTGATGAACCTTTAACAAGTCAGGCGGCACGAGATCTCTGGCTGATGACTTGTGCTGTGCAGGAAACAATAACCGCTCTAACTCAGGCATCAGTTAAGGTATCAGGCAAGGGCCAGAATAAACCCGCTTCCTCGGCACGACTCACATAGTTGACCACTGCAGGTCTTGATATATTGCAACTTTGAGCAATTTTTCGATCGCTCAAATCATTGGCCCATTTCAGGCGCAACACTTCTTTTATTTTTCGTATAGATAACCTATTTGCTGGCATCTGCTTTCTCTAAATGATGAAAAGAGGCAGCAGAGTATCGTTTAGTTGTCCCGCGTCAAAAAACGCTAAAACATCACCACCAGAGGGCGCAGCATTTACCGGAATCAGTAGCAGCATTCGGCTGGAATTAGTGGTAGCTTTGAATCGGAATACGCAGGCTGCCAAACGACACGATAAATCACTATTAATCGGCGACTGTTTTTACCGGTAAACAGGGTCAAGATTGACTATGTCGAATTGAGCGGGTATTGCTTTTTAATATTTATCTGTGGGTGAGCGGGGAAAATGGACGCTGATTAACCGTCTTGTACGAACGCTTGAATTATTAAATTGTGTCCGTAAGGCTGCCAAACTTCAACGCATACTGGCGGGTAAATTCGGCCCCAAAAAAAAAAGATCTGGGCAGAGTAATAAACCCAAAGTAACAAGGCAATCACTGAGCCTGCCGCACCAAAACTTGAAGCTATGCTGCTGTTACCCAAGTAAACGCCAATGCCGTATTTGCCCAAACTGAACAAAAGCGCCGTAAACACAGCACCGAACCAGGCATCTTTCCAAGTCAGCGGCGCCTCCGGCAGCATTTTATAGATGACCGCAAATAGACTGGCTGTGACCCCAAACATAATCAGCGACGTCAAAGGAGATAGCACCAGTGCGGCCAAATTCCAGAGTCCGCTAAGAACATACTGTTGAATCAACGCTAAAGCCGCGCTGAAAATCAGCGAAACCAATAACAAAAAGGCTAAAACCAATACTAAGCCAAAACACAAAATCCGGGTTCTTAATATTACACCGAGAGAAGAGGCTTGAGGTTTATTCACCCCCCACATTTCATCAAGGCTGTCCTTTAATTCAACAAAGACGCTGGTAGTTCCGAGCACAAGTATAAGCGTGGCAATGACCGAAGCAGTAACTCTGGAATCCGGGTTGCGGGCGGCGGCGAGTAGGGCGTTGATAGCTTGGGCACCATTAGGACCTACTAACATTTGTATCTGCGCAATAATTTGTCCTTGAGCGGCCTCTGCGCCAAAAAAATAGCCGGCCACAGCAATTGCCAGAATCAAAATGGGGGTCATGGAAAACAAGGTATAAAAAGCTACAGCCGCACCTTTACTGGCAGCGCGATGAGCCAGCCAAGCATTTATTGATGGGGATAGCAGTGCGTATCCACATTGCAGATTCTCGGTGACTGCTGAAACAACCTGTTTTAAAGTAAGTTCTTTAAAGAAATGTATTAATTTCATCACTAATGACTATGAGTTTTATGCTTGGCATGAAATGAAACAGCCGGGTCTGGCTGTCAGAAAAACGACATATAATTAATAATAATTCAGAATGACTGTCAACGTCGGTACGGTTGCCCACATAAATTACTTTTTTAATGCAAGGTAGAGAGAAATTTCTCCTGATTTGTTAACGTTTCAACTTGTCCCACTCGATCAAGAGAGTTGATGCCGGATACAAGCTCACACGTTTGAATTGTTAGCGGTGGCGAAAGACCTCGAAAAACTGTAATGGCCAACTAAAACAGGACACTTTTTTAAGTGGTCTTCTTGTAGAATTCCCGCTCAAATTCTAGAGGAGATTGGTAGCTTAATTTTGAGTGCGCGCGTTTGTCATTATAAAAGCTAAATAGTCAATAATACTCAGCTTTCCGCGAGTTATAAATTTTTCTGTTGTAACTGCTTTATTCTGCTAACAGCGTAGCAATAGCAGACTTGGCATTACACTGTGCTATTGCTTCTGCTAGCTGCAATTCATTCAATTTATGTTTGATCGCTTCAATGCCGTTGAAGTCAAATACTTGATAATCCTTTTTGGCAAAGGTAACGATTTGGCACTTCTTGAATGGCATATTTTCAAACGGCATTT
Source organism: Methylobacter sp. (assembly GCF_036845245.1). Taxonomy (NCBI): domain Bacteria; kingdom Pseudomonadati; phylum Pseudomonadota; class Gammaproteobacteria; order Methylococcales; family Methylococcaceae; genus Methylobacter; species Methylobacter sp. Next base: position 2,675 of record NZ_DAIUEH010000078.1, on the reverse strand, counting down.
TTGTCGAATCCAGATTCAATGGTGCAGTCTCTTCCAAACTGGGAGCATAAATCAAAAATTCACCTTTCATCGCGAGTACAGCACGATACTGATTGACAGTAGTTAAATATAAATAACCTACTTCAACCTCTTTTTCTTTTAATCTCATCTTGTTCAATTCCTTGATTTATTTCATTCCAATTGAGCATCTGCGGAGCCTTTATTCACTCAACGGACGATTAAGTTCAGTGCGCCATGTATCTGGATCTGGGCTGGACATAGGGCCTGTTAGATAGCGTTCCCATAGGCTTTCTTGCACATTAAGCGCCTCGGCTTCAATCCATTTGCAAAACTCACCCCAGGCTGCACCAAGCCCTTCATATCCACCTTGATAAATAGTGCGGACGACTTTTACGGCGGGCAACTTGCTCATTTTAACGCGACCGGTAGCAGTGATTGGCTGACTAACAGGGAAACCCACCTCGAAATCAAAAATGTCGGTTGGTCTTTTCTGGTGGTAAGAAAAGCACGGTCCGGTGATGGTGGCTTCTTGGGTGGTAATGGTGGATATTATTTCAGCAATAGCCGGTCCCATGACATTGCTGATTTCAGCACGGGAAACGGTAAGATGAATGACAGCGGTTAACTATTCTTCTGTTTGAATGAATTGCGGTGTATCAATCATATATAACCTCCAAAGGTAATTATCAAGCATCGTGCCATCAAGTAAATTGACTGGCAAGCTTAAACTTCAGTTCATGGTCGACTGCGGTCGGTCACGGAAGCCAGTGATAGTTTACGATCGTACATCACTGGTGGCTTTGCCGGTCGACATGCGTAATTAGCTCGCTACCAGCGCCAAGTTACTTAGATAGTCGTTTTTCCTGGCTAAATATTCATTGACAAATGCCTGCATCGGCTCAGCTTCATAGCCACTCGGTACACTGATCGCTAGTTTTTTAAAGCCTGTGCCAACCACATCTTCACCTGCCTTAAGCTGAAAGTGTAAAAAAGCCGAAGCGCGTTTGCCGTTGACTTCGATCTTCGGTTCCAGCATTTCCACGGACGCTTGCTTAAAATCAAGATGATCAAATGACAGGGTCATGCTTTCGTAAATGACCAATGGCCGATTTATGTTGAACATAACATTTTCCTGGGCTAATAACGGCACCAGCACATAGGGAAAATTTTGCCCTGAAAAAGCTACATAATCGCGAATAAAGCTTTCAATCAATACTGAATCACGACTAATGTCTCCTGAACGTTCGATCTGCAAATAGGTTTTCCCCTGATTGTCGTTCACATCAATCAGCTCGGCATCAGTGTCGGGAAAGTTCAATAATACGTCATGTCCGACCATGCCGGAAAAGATAAAGTGCATATTTTGGCTAAGGCCATATTTCTCCAATGCCATTGAAAACAACAAATCGCCTGGTACGCAAAAACGTTTGGCGTCAACATCGTGTAAAGGGTTGAAATCATGTGCCACTTCTTTGGCAAACATACTGGCTTGTTCCGCGACAATACTGGCACTGCCATCATGAATGCTATAAAAATCTTTTAAAAACATATTGTTATTTACTAATGTCGGTGAAAGGAATAATTCTACGTCAGTAAGTGCTCATGTCCGGTTTCATTAACCAGTTCGCAAAGAATCTGTAGGGAGCTGCATCATATCCTCCTAATCAAATTCAAACAATTCTACTGCTTTTAGATGAGTGTAATTGAAAAGCTGCATACGGCTGATATGATGAGAGACAGCTATTATCGAATAGCAGATGCTCAAAACTTAATTGAAAGAATCAAAAATGTTTTATGTTACGGAATCTTATACATTCGAAGATATTATAAAAAAATCACGGTTTATCAGTGTAATTTTTCCTTGCACCAGCGATCAAGTTGTTTTGCATCAATTAAAAAAGTTACAAGCCGAGCATCCACACGCCAATCATATTGCCTTTGCCTACCGTATAAAAACCAATGAAGGCATTATTTATCGGTTTCATGATGCAGGTGAGCCTACAGGTACCGCAGGAAAACCGATTTTTCAATACATTGAAGGTAAAAACATCATTAATGCACTCATTGTAGTGATCCGTTATTTTGGTGGAGTGAAGCTGGGGGCAGGTGGGCTTAACAGAGCTTATGGTCATATGGCGAAACAGGTGATTGATACATCGACATTACAACCTTATATAGAAATGACAACACTTCATTTCACGCTTGATTATGAAAAATTTCAGTCTTTTGATTACGCATTGAAAAAAGTTAATGGACAAATTATTGAACAAGTCTTTGCAGGACAAATTCATCTAACCGTTACACTGCCTGTTGAAAAGCAATGGGACTTGGAGAGCCAATTTGCTCCTGTATAACCTGCTGCATGAATAAGAAACTTGATGCCACAGTTATGATCAATGATAGACAATATGTAATTCAAGAAGACAGTAGAGAACCAGAGAGTACAAATAAAAAAGTCCTCGATCAGATCAGAGCCCTCTAGAATTCATAGTGTTTAGGGGCGGAATCGAATATTCCCAACCGGATCCCCAAAGACCATTAGTGAACATCCGGTTACGACACTGAACGGTCTTTCACTATTTGCTACCTCAACGACCGGTTTTCGCTGCTTTGCAGACACTAGACATCTTTCCTAAATAATCGATATGGCACCCCTCTTTATGGGGTTAAAATAA
>NZ_DAIUEH010000077.1:0-19058 GCF_036845245.1 Methylobacter sp. | reverse complement strand
GTCATACAGTCGGTCCTTAAATTTCGGTAATGTCGTTGCTGCGATTTGGAGTCTTGGTCATAAATATAACTTGCCTGAATGTATTCGATACAGGTACAGATCACCGTGTTTTATCCCCCTCTCCCTCCGGGAGAGGGCCGGGGTGAGGGGATCAAATTAATTATTTCCAAACGGATAGCATCCAGCACCGCTTGAGTTTCACGCAACACCTCATGATTCCAGAAACGCAATACTTTATAGCCCAGTTTCTGCAAGTATTGCGTTCGCTGCTCATCACTTGCCTGTTGCTGTAAATGTTGACCGCCATCCAGCTCGATCACCAACTTCGGCTCCATGCATAGAAAATCGGCAATATAAGGACCGATTATCTGTTGTCTGCGAAACTTACAGCCTACCATGCGCCGGTTTCTCAGCTGATTCCAGATCAGCCGTTCGGCATCGGTCTGGTTGATACGTAATGCTCTCGCTAATGATTTCTGCGGAATTCCCATTTTGATTTCCCCTCACCCCAACCCTCTCGGCAACTGCTCCTGCGTTGCTCTACTACCTACATCCATGTAGGCATCCCTAAGGGAGAGGGGGCCGGTTGTCGTTGTGATTTATAGTCTTTGTCATCAACATAACTTGCGTGAATGGGGTCGGCATAGGTACAGATTGCGGTTTTATTCCCCTCACCCCAACCCTCTCCCTGAGGGAGAGGGGGCTGATTGTCGCTGTAATTTATACTGTTTATCATAAACATAACTTGCGTGGATGGATTCTACACAGGTACAGATTACAGTGCTTTCCCCCCCTCTCCCTCCGGGAGAGGGCTGGGGTGAGGGGATCAAATAACTCATCGCCAAAATCATCATAAAAAACGCCCATAAGAAAAGAACCCCTATCATTCGATCAACCCTCAATCATGGCTCCAGCCCTTGGCTTGCAGTTTCCAGAACAGCAGCGCAAACACCGGCGTGCCGATCAACGCCGTCAGCAAACCGATCGGGATTTCCTGCTCGGTCGCGGCACGGGCCAAGTCATCCATCGCCAGCAAATACAGACCGCCGAGCAGGGCCGAAGCAGGCAACAGCCGGGAATGCTCCGGCCCCACCAGCATCCGGGCCAGGTGCGGAACGATCAGCCCCACCCAGCCGACCCCGCCGCTGACCGAAACCTGTGTTGCTACCAGCAACGACACCAGCGCGACCACGCCCCAGCGCAACCACTCGACATTGACGCCCAGCGCCTCGGCATCCGTCTGGCCCAAAGACAACAGATTGATGCGCCAGCGCAAGGCCAGCAACAGACTGCCCGCGGCCAGCGTTACCCCGGCGACCAGGGCCACCTTGTCATACGTCGTCCCGGCGAAACTGCCCAGCAGCCAATAGACGATGGACGGCAGCTTGGTCTGCGGGTCGGCCACATATTGCGCCAACCCCACCAAAGCCCCGAAAAAAGCGCCGATGATCACGCCGGCCAGCACCAGGGACAAGGCGCCGCTTTGCCCCGCCAGCCGAGCCAGTCCGAAAGCCGCGGCCAAGGCCCCCAGCCCGAAGGTAAAAGCCAGCGCCACCGTGCCCATTGCCGACCAGCCCAGCATGATCGCCAACACGCCGCCGAACGACGCCCCGGCCGACACGCCGCACACCTCCGGCCCCACCAGCGGATTGCGGAACACCCCCTGCATCGACGCTCCGGCCATCGCCAAGCCCATGCCGCACAGCGTGACCAGCAGAATGCGCGGCAGGCGCACGATTTCAATCACCACCCACTGGGTGTCGGTGTAAGGACGTGCTTCGTTCAGGCCGGTGCTCAGCACGATGCGGACGATGTCGGCCACCGGCACCGGATAGCGGCCCAGCGTCAGCGAAAACACGGCCAAAACGAGTAATCCGCCGAACAAGCCCATGATCAGCATATCGGCCGATTTAAAACCTGAGCAACGATTAACGCCTGGAGAGCCGTTGCTTTGTCCCTGCCGCCGAACGGCGGCCGAATGTCGAAAACATGCTGATAGCTTCATACTAGAAAATAATGGTTTAAAAAATGACAAAATATTCGTTCCCCGCTTGCTTCCATTTTGTAGACCGACAACGCTTTTCGTTACCCGACATTTCGATATTCAAAGCTCCTCTTCATATTGAAACAGGACAATGTCAGGCATAAACCGCATACCCGCTCCGGTTGTCATCACAGCAGCCTCTCTATCTGTTGCAAACAGGCTTGACGCCAAGCAGACAGGTATGTCGGTGCAATCCACGGTTCCTGGCCCTTGCGCATTTCGGCTTTGGGGTGCCCGGTTCGCAGAGTTACGTCGGGGGTAATCAGCTTCATTTCACCAAGATAGCCGTCATGTAACACGCTGGTAGTGGGCGCGAAATAGCCCCAACCGGGCTTCAAGGTTACAGAAATGACCGGATAATCAGGATACATTTCCATAAACGCATCGCCAACCAAACGTAAACCTCTATCTAGCAATAACTCTTTCAGCGGCGCGATATGGGGCGGCTCAAAAATTTCTGAATGCTCTTGCACCATGGTAGCAACCCGAAGATTCATAAAAACGAATTGCCGGTCTTCTTCGCCAAGATTCAAAATAAGTCGCGAACCGTGATAGCCAGACTGCATTTGGCGGCGCGGCGACGGCCCCCATAAGTCTATATGCAAACCTCCCCACCCGGTTGAGGAAGCTTGTGTTGCCCAGCCTTTAAATACTTGGTTGGGGAAACGGAACACCGTGCCAATGTCGCACCAGCCGGAATGGGTGCAAATATTTTCAAAAACCCATTCATTCAATTCGGCGATGAATTCGGGAACCAGTTTCTCTGATACATTGAGAAAAAAATCCAGGGGTTTCTCAGCCGTTCCATTTTTAATATGCTCGTTAATACATTCGCGGCCTCTAGTCAGCAAAGTGTCGGGGATTTGCAGCAGCTGGATGGTCGTTGGGAAATCCTCACCGTCAGTGATGCCGATCAGCTTGAATAATTCAGCGGACTCCAGAGGCCGCCAATCCGTTTTCGGTGTATACACGCCGACATTCGTGTTATAGCAATAATTTTCGCTACCGGCGCCTTCCCAAAGAGTCGGCCTGGTCATCTCGATACCCGAATTAATACGTAAATGCTGCATAGGATTCCAGCCTTGGATAGTGGAAATCAGTTTGCAATCGGCTTCCAGTTTCATCAATAACACCTCTAAATATTTAAGTTAATCAAAAAATTTTCTGTTCTGTGGCATAGAAGCAGAAGCGGGTAAAGCGACATTTGCTCCTTTTCCCTCAGGGAGTGCGTAGGATGTGCTGAACAAAGTGAATCGCATCCTACGCGATTGATGCGCTTCGTACCTCAGCACATCCTACACACTGCTCGAAGGGAGAGAGCTTTTCGTCACTTTACCCGCTTCATGTTCTATAATTGTTATTTAAAACGCCCGTATCCTTCGGATTTGCCGTTCTCTTCAATAAATAACGCCCGGTCAATTTCGTGGTCGCTCAAACTATATCGATAAACATCCCTATAGGCATCCTTGAACGCTAAACGAGTCGTCTTAGCTGCACCAGGGTAGAAGACTTCTTGCATCCAGCCTGCGAGTAAAGCAATATCGACAGGCCAGTTATAAAAGGAATGAACCGGCATCAGGTAAACGCGCCTGTCCCGGACGGCTCGAACACCTTGCCATTCAGGCGCTTCGAACAGATGCCCAGGTCCCGTCTTGCTTCCTATTTCGTAACCGATAAGAATGACATCGGGATCCATTTTCATGATCTGTTCCACATCGCCTAGCGGGAATCGATTCCGCTCGGCTATATTCGCCGCGCCGGCCAATTCAAGTACCGGCGTCAGATAACAGGTTTTCCCGCATATCGACCAAGTTCCGTTGAAAAACCAAAGCGATAAAACCCGCACCGGGGATTGCCGAGTTGCCGCAGTCTTGATAGTTGGCAAGGTTGCTTCATAGCGTTCCAGAATTGCCTGTGCCCGGTTTTCTTTAGCGCTGACCTGTCCGAATGCCATCCAGTAACGCCAAACACTCTTTTGGAGTAATGTTTCAGGTAAAGTCAATTCAAACACCCCAGACAACCCCACTTTTTCGAGCATCTCCGCCGAATCGCCTTTAAACGTCAATACCGCATCAGGCGCCAATATCATGACCCTTTCGACATCAAGAACGCCACTGATTTGCGGCAGTTCGGCAATGCGCGGATAGATGCGCTCAAGCGCCCCTTCCGCAGTAAACTTGCGCCCTACCAATGCGATGACATGCTCTGCACCGAAATCCAGGGTTGTATAAATAGGCAAAAAATGTCCAAGCGCGATAACCCTTGAGGGCGGGGTATTTTTCAGCCAAACGCTTCTCCCGGCCATGTCGATTAATAAACGACTCTCTGTATTGGGTGGGATTGTCCTGATCACCTCCGGAGGCGCCAATCCGACCGCGAGCAAAAAAGACAACGCGAGTGCCCACAACACTAAAAGCAAGACAGGGTTTAGCATCAATTTAGCCGCCCGTCGCGCATCTTAGAAATTGATTTGGGCCGAACCCGAGATGCGGAGAGAATCGCCGAGTGTAAAAGCGCCAAGCCAATAGCGGTTGTCGGTAATATTACTGGCGTTTAAGCGAAAGGTAATGGGATGCTTCGCCAACGGCACCGTATAGCGTAAGCCCGCATCGTACGTGGTATGCCCGTCTATACGATCAAGATTGAGCTGGTCCGCATAAATATCGCTCGTATAGTAAGCGCCGCCGGTCAAGGTAAGCCCGCGTACCGGCGGGAGATCGTATTCAGCGGTTAGCTTGACCAATTGCTCGGCAACACCCACGGCTCTTTTACCCACATAAGCCGGATTGGATGCGTTTTTGGTAACGGTCGCATCCAAAAAAGTGAAGCCGCCCAAAACGCGAAATCCCGGCATCAGTTCACCGGTAATCGTTGTTTCAATGCCCTGATTTTGCTGCTGTCCGTCCTGCTTGTAAGTGAAGGTTCCGTTACCGTTATTCACCGAATACTGAAGCGCGCTATCAATATTGAAGAGCGCCAGGCTGAGCAACGTATTGCCGAGCGTCGCCTTCGCGCCCAACTCGGTTTGTTGTCTCAGATAGGGCGGCAGCACGGCGCCGTTATTGGTAAATTGCGCGCCCGATACCAGCAAACCTTGTTGCAAGCCTTCACCATAAGAAACATAGGTCGTCAACCAGTCCATTGGCTTGAAAGTAAGCGCTGCGGTAGGCGTTGCCGCTCCGGCTTCATAATGTGAAGTCATTGCCCCATCTGTGTTGTAACCATTTTGCTCAATGGAAGAATATGCGGCACCTACGATGGCCGACCATTGCTTATTGAATTCGATTTGGTCTCCGGCTATCCAGTTATGCAGGGATATTTCCGTCGGCACGTAAGTCGCTTGAGTGCCGACGACAAAATTCGGATTAGAGACATAGCGGGGAGTGGAAAGCGAAAAAACACCCGGTAATAATCCAGTTTTAACATAATCTTTGGCGTCCTCTTCCTGATAACCGTATCCGCTAAATCCAATCGTTAAGGTGTGGCTTATCGAAAAGGTATTGAATTTGATGTCAAATAATTGATAGCCTCCCCATTGGCTCCTATCGTAGTTTTTTAATTCAAGAGCTAGTTCGGTATAAGTGCCATTAGGTTGTATAGAATTGCTTATGTATATGCTGTCGTAAGGCGTGTCGATATATCTAAGCGATGATCTGGAGGTGATATTCTTTGACAGGTCAAGCTTGAGATTCGCGCCGACGCTGCCGGTACTGGTATCGGCATAAGTCCAAGGTTGCCCCCAGTTTTTTGTGGAGTCGGGAGCGCTGGGATGATGGATGTTGCTGTCGCCATTGGCAGGATTCCAGGTCGGCGGAAGCTGGTTTTGGTGATAGTTGGAGTAAGCGCCGTCGAGCTGAAGCAGCGCCCAATCCGAAATTTGGTAATCGACAGCTGTGCTAACCAGGAATTTGCGTACACTTTGGTCATCGACACGCGTATCTCCGTCTTGCCCGGCAATATTGAAGCGGTATCCCAAGCGGCCATCTTGGCGCATTCCTCCCAGCTCGGCATGCCCGTAGAACGAAGTGCCGTTGGGAAAGCCCAGGGTAATATTGTTGACTGGACGGGCTGTCGGGCGCTTAAGCACATAGTTGAATTTACCGCCGCTTCCGCCTATGCCGTACATAAATCCCGAAACGCTGGACATGGCTTCGACACGTTCATAGGGTTCCAAAAACAAGATATTTGACGTAGTCAGTAACGGCAATCCTTCGATGAGCTGCTGGGCTGTACCCGAAATACCGCGAAAGTTGCCAACGCCTGTAATCGGTCTTTGGTCAGTGTAACTATGTTGGTATGAAGGCAATTTGTCGGCGAATCCGCCGGGGGTTGCATAGGCTTGGGTGTTATCGAGAAAGTCCTTCGATAGAATCGTCATCGAATAAGGCGCATCTTGCAGTTTTAAATTCGTGAAAGGCCCAACGGCTGTGATCTTATCGACCCGGTATCCTGCTTCGGGACTGCCGTCAAGAGGTTGTTGTCCGACCACCGCCACTTCCTTAAGATGGGTATCCCCGCTCTGCTTGCTAATCAAAGCATGATTACCTTGCACACTCACCGTCAAGCCACTACCTGCCAATAATTGCTTCAAAGCCGCCTCGGGTTCAAGGTTACCCTGCACGGCAGGCGCTGTCCGGCCAGCTATCAGGGCGCTATCGACGGCCACGGTCAAACCCGTTTGCTGGGCGAATCGCTTGATGGATTCGCCCAGTCCCTGAACCGGTATATTGAAATTGATCGGTTCGGCTTCGACTGCCGCCGTTGAAAGGCTTAAGACCAGACCGGCAACCGGCCGCCAATTAGGGGATGTGGGTAGTAGGTTCATATTCTGCTCGCTGTTTAGTATGGTAAATAACGCGTCTTGCTGTGTCATTGACCGTTTTGAGACCCAAATCCCCCCCGTCCATTTTTAGAAAAATTTTCAAAGAAAAAACTCTGTATTGATTCCCTCATCCCAGCCTTTTCCCTGAAGAGCATAAGTATCTACACAACTTTTTTTATATTATAAATACAATGAGTTGCAAGTCGACTTGGCTCCCTCTCCTGATGGAGAAGGGGCCAAGGATCTTAACTTAACTTGAGGAAAGGGCGTAAAGGTGCCGAATTTTGATGTACGATGGGTAGGGTATATAAAGACGGTCGATGACTGGGGTTATATGATTTCTTGTATAATTATATAAATTTTTATATATTATGAATAATGAAAAATCTTATTTTCTTAGGAACAAGCAAAGCCGATTTGCGAAACTTTCCGGTATCGGCAAGGCGTGATGTCGGCATTGAGCTGCACCAAGTGCAATTTGGATTAGAGCCTTCAAATTGGAAGCCCATGCCAAATATCGGACCGGGTGTCCGTGAAATCAGGGTTAGAGCCGGTGGCGCTTTCCGTATCATCTATCTGGCAACTCGTCCTGAAGGCGTCTATGTGTTGCACTGTTTCCAAAAGAAAAGTCAACAAACCGCGTTGTCCGACATCGAATTAGCGCGAACCCGTTATAAACAAATTGGAGGATGACTCATGTCCGATACTGTCAAGGCAGGTGAAAATGTTTTTCTGGCATTGGGCTTTCCGCCCCATGAAGCGGAAGTTCTGCAATTTCGTTCCGAGTTGATGGCCTGTCTTAGACTATGGATTAATGAAAACGGTTTGACTCAAACCGAAGCTGCCGAACGGCTGGGCATTACTCAGGCGCGGGTTTCTGACTTGGTTAGAGGTCATTGGAAAAAGTTTAGCGTGGACATGCTGCTGACTTTGGCCGCGAAAGTAGGCATTCACGTTCGCATAGAGATGGGAGATGCGGCGTAATGATGAGTCGGATTTACTCTTTATCCCAACCTTCGCTCTCAAAGGAGATGGGGCAAAGGGCATTCCAAATCCCCCGTACCAGAAAAAATTTCAGAGTGCGCTAAGTCGAACCTCGTTTTGCCCATGACTGACGAGAACCGGAGCAATGTTCGGCAATAAGCGCAGAAAGCTTTCTACGTCCGCAGACTGTACAACAGCATTGATACGCGGAACGGCTCCGGGTCTGCCAGGTAAGACGCGAACCGGTTCCTTGCGGTAGCGGGACAGGGTTTCGGCAATCTCGGTCAGATTGGCCCGGTCGAAAACGATAACGCCGCGTTCAAAAGCAAATCCGTCTTCGGCTTTGCGATTGATATTTTGCGGTCTGCCGGCTTCGCCGTTAGCGATGAGCACTTCCGCTACCTGTCCGGCTTCCAGTTGCAGATGGCGGCGATTCCAGAAGGGGCCGGTTTCCACGCGTACCGAGCCGTGTTCGACGCTAACCCGGATCCGGTCGCTCAGACGGCTGACTGCGAAGCGGGTACCCAATACGGTGATACGCGCCGCATCGCTGTTAACGATAAAGGGACGCTCGGCGTCTTTGGCTACATCGAAAATAACCTCGCCTCGAAGCAAATGCACTTTGCGTTCCGCGCGGCTAAAGGCCACTTCGAGATCGGTAGCTGCATTCAAAACCAAGGTGCTGCCATCCTGCAAGGACTGGTTTGAGCGTTGTCCGATTCCGGTTTGCCACGCCAGTTGCCAATAGGGCGTTAGCTGCCGGTAATAGACTGCTTCGCCTGCGGTTCCGGCCACCAATAAACTGACGGCGCCGTATTTCAACAGGCGGCGGCGGCTTTGGCGATGGTTTTCTTGGCGTTTTTCCATGACTTCCGCCAACGCAGTGCATTGCGCAGTCGAATCGAATTCTTTCCATAACTCGACAAATGCCGCGTACTCGGCAGCATGGGACGGGTGCTCAACCAACCAGGCTTTGAAACGCTCGCGATCGGGGTGATCCGTCTTCGCGCCCTGCATGCGCGCGAACCAGCGCGCGGCGTCCGTCCTGACTTTGCTCATGCCATCGCTTCGCGGGCGGTGCGGATGTCGATCAGCGCCCGCATCACATGACGTTCAACTATTTTGACGGTAATACCGAGCTTCACGGCGATTTCCGGCTGGGTATAGCCTTCGATACGAAACAGCCAGAAGACTTCCCGGCAGCGCGGCGGCAGGCAATCCAGTATGCGTTGCGCGGCCTGAAGCCGTTGGTGCAGTTCCGCCAGGTGTTCGGCGGAGGGCGCGAACTCGCCTCTATCGGTAATGATTTTGCTGTCCTCGTCCTTAATGTCCGGCAAATCGATGAAACGGGCGTCGGCATTAAACTGATTGGCCAATACGGAACGGACGATGACGCGCAAATAGGCATGGGGCTGCTTGATCGTCTCGCCTTTATCGATCAATGCGAGCCTGAGCAACGCATCGTGGAGTACATCCTCAGCGCGTTGCAGGCATTTTGTCCGGTTGTGGATGCTGGGTAACAGATCGGTATAGGCCCAATTCAAATCCACGCCGTTCCAAGTTGGCCCTGTTGCAGCTTGAAATACGGCTGTCATTGCTGAAACCGGATGCGGTATCGTCACTCTTGCAGTTCGTTCGTACGAATAGACTGTTGCGTGTACGATCTGCCCGAGTTGGGAAATTTTTCGCATTGAGCAAACTGGTAGTATGGATTCGGCAAACAATGAGTTCGTGATGACATGATTTCCCCTAAATATCACAATACCTGAACAATAATGGTTTAGGCAAAGCGGTTGATAACGCATCGATGTATACTATTGTATATAGCGAAACACATCAAACCTTTAAGGTATCTTTCTCGAAGCTGTTCTCGTTCGATTAAGAGAGAGAAACTATTAACGAATTAGGCTATTGCCTAGATGATTTATTTTAAATATTTTGGACAAATCAACTTGTTGCAGCATTTTTACACGATAATGCGGATATTTAGCGGCATATTATTTTCACTTTGTAGATAGATCATTATCGACTCGTTGACAAATGAACGAAGCGCAAGATGCCACAAAGGCAGGTAAGCCTTGCAGGGGGATAGTGCGAACGGTAAGTTTTTAATTCCGTCCGCGGTGAGCCCTATTTGACAAGTTTATGGCAGGCTTTGGCTACACTCAGGAGAACCTTGTCGAACCCTGAACGGAATAGCTTTGTTTCTCGTTTTACCGCCGGTGATGATTCAAAGTTACCCGGTAGCTTTCATTATTCATTTCGTCATATTCATCTACGGTCATTGTATGTCACTCCACCGAGTAGTTAATTACGGTTTTTTTGCAGCTTGCGCCGTAGCGATGCGACTTGACGCGGCGTGACCCTGGACGCCTGATTACCCCAGCTGTTACGTATAAAGCTAAGCACTTCGGCAATCTGCCGGTCGGAAAACTTTTCCGCAAAAGCGGGCATTTCATGAGGCTTCGGCCCTTCTGCCGTTTGCGCCGTCTTGCTTCCTTCCAATACCACACGAATCAGCGACGTAGCGTTCTCGGAAAGAACACTCGAGTTTCCGGCGAGTTTCGGAAATTTACCCGCTTCGCCATTGCCGGTTTCCTGATGACATTTCGTGCAGAACGCTTGGTAAAGACCGGCTCCGGGACGCTCGACTTCGCCGGTTACCATTGCCGATAATGTGATAGCAACACCAGGCAGGTCGGGCTTATACGCGGCCTTTTCGTCGTGGACGGGAAGAGATTTCAGGTAGTGCGCAATCGCATTAAGATCATCTTTATGCAAATATTGCGTGCTGTTTTCAATGACGGAGACCATGCTGCCGGATGCAGTTACCTGTCCGCCGTGACCTGTTGCCAAAAATGCGGCAATATCGGCTTCAGACCATCGACCTAATCCGGAAGCCGGATTTCCGGAGAGATTGGACGCAAACCAATTGTCCAAAATGTTTCCTGTCAAATACATCGAAGACGCTTCGGTGTAGCCCACTTCCTGGAAGGCAAAACCCCGAGGCGTATGGCAAGTTCCGCAATGCCCCAGGGACTGCACCAGGTAAGCGCCGCGATTCCATTGCGCGTCACGATCAGTATGCGGTTTATAGCGCTCGTGTTCGACAAAGAATGCGTCCCAGAAAATCAGGTCCAATCGTATATTGAAAGGAAAAGGCAGTTTCGTTTCGGGCGGCTTATAATCGACAGGCTGCACCGCACTCATGAAATAGGCGTACAGCGCACGAATATCCTCGTCTGTCATCCTTGTGAACGACGGATAAGGCATCGCCGGATAGAGGCGACTGCCGTCTTTGTCAATGCCGTCCCGGACTGCGCGGCTAAAATCATACAACGTGTAACGGCCAATGCCATTGACCGGGTCCGGCGTAATGTTCGACGAGTAAATTTCTCCGAAAGGGGAATTGAGCCCTACCCCTCCGGAAAACGGCGGCGCTTGCGGTCCGGCCGTATGGCAAGCCACACAGTCCCCAACTCTCGCCAGATAAGCGCCCCGGTTAATATCGGCGCGGCCGATCGGCTGCGCGATAAGCGGACTGGACAAAAATGCCGAGCCTATACAGATTAAAGCCTTAATAGCCGTTCTGTTGATGATTCCCCTAACGACGACAATCAATACCATGATAATTAAAACCATGAGCTGCATGGCGGCACCAACAAAACGGCAAAGATGTTGAATATAATCGCAACAATGAAGATAAAGTTCGACAGGATGCTTAGCTTGATTAAAAACCGGTTTCTATCCTCGCCGGCTTTAATCGCACGGCCTTGCTGATATTGTTGCCATGACCGCCATGCGGCAAACCCGGACAACAGACCCAGCGCGAAACAGCCAATACTGATCGCCGTCAGTATTTCCGGCAAACCTGCCAAGATCGGCGCAGACAAAGGAGCTTGATGGGGATAGCAGGCATAAGCCGCAAACGGCTCGCTCAAAAGCAATTGCGCCACCCATGCGACCGGTGCGCCGAGTAAACCCAGCCAGAGCCATATCACGCTGACCCGGTTGCGACCGGAGAAAGGCGCTTCAATGGACGGATCGCGGTTGAAGAAAAGGCTCATATTCCGTCCTGGTAAAGATAAGGCAGCAAATACAAGGTCGTAAAGACAAACAGCCAGACCACATCGACAAAATGCCAGTACAGTCCGCCGATGGTTACCGCGGCGTAGCGTCTGTGATCAAAATAACCGAGCGCTATCCAAAGCAAAAGCGAGATCAGCACGACCAGTCCGATAACGACATGCAGCATATGAAATCCGGTGATCGTGAAGTACAGCGAGCCGTACAGATTCGATGCCATATCGTAGCTTTTTTTGCTCCACTCATTCAGTTGAATGACGACGAAGCACACGCCAAGAATAATCGCCAACGCCATCGATGCAAGACTCCAATATAACTGCCTGAGTTGAATGCAGCGCTCGCTGACCCAGACGAACACGCTGCTGGTCAGCAATATTAAAGTATTCACGCCCGGCATGAACAAAGTGGGCAAACCCTCGGGCGGCCACCGCTGTTCCGATTGTGATGCCAGGTAAAAATAGGTAAACAGTAAATAGCCGAACAGGGAACCTTCGGTGGCGATCAATGCCAGCATTCCCCACCAGCCTCCGGAACGTCGGCCTTCGCTACCTACCGGCAGCGCTTGGTCCAGTCGTATCGTCTCAGCCATGAGCGACTCCTTTATCGTATTCGGTGTCCGGCACGCGCTGGACCAGGGATTTTCTCGGCCACATCCATGCCATCAGCGACAGGCTGCTTGCCACAGCCATCAATACCGTAAAATCCCGCCAATGCAGCAGCAAGCCGACAAAAACCAGCGAACTAAACAGTCCGAGAAAAAACGGACTGTAAGAATCCTCCGGCATTTTGAGAATAATATCCGGTATCCCATCCAGCGGCGTCGTGCCGATGGTTTCCCGCCCTTCCATTAATAAATAGCCTCGCTCAAGGCTGGATCGGCTTTCGCTTTCATTGAGCCTGTCCTCCCAGAGCGGATGACGGCTGGCGATAAACGGGATAACCGCAAAATTGTAAGCAGGCGGCGGCGAGGGCACAGCCCATTCAAGCGTCGGCGCATCCCAAGGATTTGCAGTGGCTAAAACTCCGCGCTTTAAACTGACAAGAACATTGACCAGGAATATCAAGATACCGGCCGCAAAAACGAATGACCCAACCGAAGTGATCATATTGACAGAACTCCAGCCCATGTGCGGCGCGTAGGTATAGATTCGGCGCGGCATACCGAGCAAGCCTGCCACATGCATCGGGAAGAAACCCACATTGAAGCCGATGAACATAACCCAGAAACTCCACTTACCCAGCCTCTCATTCATCATGCGGCCGAAGAATTTGGGAAACCAGTAATAGATTCCGCCAACGACCGGAAACACATTGATGCCCAGCAAAACGTAATGCAAATGCGCGACAATGAAATAAGTTTCGTTGAGCTGCAAATCCAACGGCACGGCCGCAGTCATTACACCTGAAAACCCGCCGATCACAAACAGGATCACAAAACCGGAAAAAAACAGGAACGGTGTATTAATTACCGGGCGTCCCAGCCAAATAGTCGCTATCCACGCGAACACAGCGACGCCGCTGGGGATGGAAATCACCAGGCTGGTCGCGCCGAAAAAAGACAATGCTAGCGTCGGCAAGCCGGCAGCAAACATATGATGTATCCATACGCCGAAGCCGAGCAACATCGTCGCCATTGTTGAAAGCGCTACCGCCGAGTAGCCGACTAACGGCCGTCGGCAAAACGTCGGCAGAGCATCCGAAACGATACCCATCGCAGGAAGCACGACCGCATAAACCCATGGATGCCCGAACATCCAGAACAAGTGTTGCCAAAGCAGAGGCTTACCCCCGTTTAACACATCGAAAAAATGCGTGCCGGTTTGACGATCCAGCCATAATAAAAAAAACGCCAGACTGACTGACGGAACGGCAAAAACATTGGCGACCGAGGCGGTTAACGTTCCCCAGACGAGGATAGGCACGCGGCCGATCGACATACCCGGAGCGCGCATTCTAAATAACGTGATAATAAAATTGATCGAGCCGACCGTTGTGGAAATTCCCAGCAGCACCATACCGAGCGCATAGACGTCGATATTGGGACCGGTGTTGTACTCCAGCCCGGTCAGCGGCACATAATTGAACCAGCCCGAGTTCGGCGCTTGGCCCAGAGGAAAGCTGGCATATAAAAAAATGCCGGCAAACAGGAAAACCCAATAAGAGAGCGCATTAAGACGCGGAAACGCCATATCCCGCGAACCCAGCATAAGCGGCCATAAATAATTGGAAAAGCCCGACAGTATCGGCAACGAATACAAAAAAATCATCGTCACGCCGTGCATCGTAAACATTTGGTTGTACTGTTCCGGCGTTAGCAGGGTTTGGTCCGGCTGCGCCAGTTGCACACGCATGATCAGCGCTTCGACGCCGCCCATCAGTAAAAATATAAATGCGGTGACAAGATAACGTATTCCTATTGCCTTATGATCAACCGTCGACAGCCAGCCGCGCCATCCCGGAGCCGACTCCCATAACTCGGCAAGACGTATTTCGGCAGCCGATCCGGCTGGCGCAGCGCCTATCTCGGGCACACGAGTGAAATTAAGGTCGGGCGGATATTGTGCGGCATCGGTCATGCAGGCTTTCCTAGTTGAGCGTCGATAAAAATGCTGACAGCGCGTCCATCTCTTCCGCTGTTAACATCATGCTGGGCATACGCGCCCCCGGTTTGAGCTGCTGGGCATGGGTAATCCATTGCAGTAAATGATCGGGGGTATTGGTTAATAATCCGGCTGCAATCAGGCGACGCGAGTTCAAATGCGTCAAATCGGGTGCATGGGCGCCTACCGCTTCGGTGCCTCGAATCGCATGGCAACCGGCGCACTGATCCAGGAAAATTTTCTGTCCGGCCTTAACATCAGCAGTAACAACCGTTATGGCAGTTTCACGCTGACCGTCCTGCCATGCCCTGAATTCGTCCTCGCTTTGCGCGACAACCTCCAAGCCCATATGCGCGTGTTGAACTCCGCAATATTGCGTGCATTGCCCCAAATAGATGCCTTCGCTATCGGCTTCGATCCATTGCTGATTGGTCAGCCCCGGAATCATTTGCGTTTTTCCGGCCAGCACCGGCACCCAAAAAGCATGAATAACGTCCGCGCTTTTCAACTTGACCAGAACAGGCTGCCCGACCGGAATATGTATTTCGTTTGCGGTAACAAAGCGGCGCGTCACATCGTCATCTTCATACTCGACTTTCCACCACCAGTCATACCCTGTGACCGTCAGCGTTAACGCCGGAGCATGCGC
The DNA here is from genome assembly GCF_036845245.1 of Methylobacter sp. Classification (NCBI taxonomy): domain Bacteria; kingdom Pseudomonadati; phylum Pseudomonadota; class Gammaproteobacteria; order Methylococcales; family Methylococcaceae; genus Methylobacter; species Methylobacter sp. Next base: position 3,873 of record NZ_DAIUEH010000077.1, on the reverse strand, counting down.
AGGCTTTGCGACTGCATTGAGCGTAATCAGAGCATAAATAACCAGCGCAAACAAAATACAGGTGGATAGGCCGGTTCCGATATAAATCCAGGACATGCCTTCATCTTCGCGGCCGATCGAACGGGGAGATTCAGCGGGACGTTGACGAACAATGGCCCAAACCAAAAGCACTGCGATGACGATAAAAAGTACAATCAACAGCGCGGCGAACACCCAGCCTAAGTACATCGTAGGCATTGAGGCCGGGCCGTAACTATGTAAAAAATAATTAAGCGGAGCGATTTGGTTTTGCGCCGATGCGGTGGAGGCCGGAGCAAGCGCAAGGATGCATAAAAACACATAATGACCCGCGGCAACCTGGCGATATCCGGATTTGGAAGCGTTCATTGGCTTGCTCGACATGATCTTGTCCAGAGATTGTCAGGCCGCTTGTTTTTTGGTCACTTTAGCAACGTGGGCTCCCTGGAAACGGGCAATTTTTAATTCGTTCTCAGACGGTTGGCGGCTATTGTCCGCCGCGGCAAGCGTACTTGCGCCATAAGGTGACCCGCCGGTGATTTCATTCATATTCAATATCTCCTGGCAGGAATAAGGAACGCCCATGATAATCATGCCGTGATGCAGTAAAGTGGTATGAAACGAGGTGATCGTGGTTTCCTGTCCGCCGTGCTGAGTGGCCGTCGATGTGAACACGCTGCCGACCTTGCCTATCAAGCTCCCTTCCACCCACAACCGGCCGGTCCGGTCGAGAAAATTGCGCATCTGCGCGCACATGTTTCCGAAACGCGTCGGCGTACCGAAAATAATCGCGTCATAGTCCGGCAACTCGTCCACCGTTGCAATCGGTGCTTCCTGATCGAGCTTGACGCCGGATTTTCGCGCGACCTCTTCCGGCACCAGCTCGGGCACACGCTTGATGGTGACCTCGGTGCCCTCAACGCTCCGGGCACCTTCAGCGACGGCTTTAGCCATCGTTTCGATGTGTCCGTACATGCTGTAGTAAAGAACGAGAATTTTTGCCATGTTATAGCTCCTTATTGCGTGGTCTTTACAGTGAACCTGGTGCGTCCGCGACAGCGAAAAATGAGATCTGTATCCGACCTGGATCGGCGATATGTTCACACTTGAAAATTTATAACATGTAGGTAAAAACGGGAATATTGGTATCACTACCTACCAATATCATTCGAAGAAAAGCAGCTTGTCCACGAAAGACAGGAAAAGCACGAAAACCGGGCGATAAATTTTAGCCTGTAGTAAGGCTGTACCGTGGGCGCGAATAAATTCGCGCCCAGGCCTATTCAGCTAAAACTATTTTCAGCTTAACCTAATGGCAGTGATCAGAGAAACTTAGCAGAGTGACGTAGCGATAGGAACGAGTATTGTCGAGTAGGAGCAAAGAAAATTTGCCGGTGGTACGAGTTTAATCCCATATGCCGCGCCGAGTAGCGGTGAACTGTAGGGCAAGGGGGAATTCCTACTGGACCCACACGGCATAATCTTGCCATTTATTTTGCCTGAAATTAATAGATAACCTGTATTGCAGCAATTTAAACTTACTCTGACCCCAGTTATTCAGAAGGGACGGTTAGCTATTGTGGGTGTTTAGTATTTTTAAGGTGTGAGGATAAGCCGCCGATTTTTTGATCTCGGCGGCCTTGAACCGGATAGTATGGCTGTGCAATTAGTCAACAACAATCAACCTTACGAGTTAACTGTCAATTGAATAAAAATCAAACACAATGTCTATGGGTAAAGCAGAGAATTTCTTAATAACCTCATTTGTTAAAACAAATCCTCCTTGCCCATTAAATGTCGTAAAACAGCAATATAATGAAATGTCACAGCCAATTGAAGCAAGACTTTTTAAGTTGTCAAAATGAGCGTCAATAAATTCACAAATTTTTAATAGGTGCTCATCTATTGTTGAGCTTTTAGATAAACCACTGTCTAAAAACCAAAGAGATTCCTCCCTATATCGAGGCGTTAAACTTTTGGCACTAACAAGCTCTCCTTTTTCATGCCCTTTTGAAGGCTGTTCTTTAATAATATCAATTATTTCTAATAACGAATGCACGCTACTAGAAATTCGTAAGGTTACCTTAGATTCTTTTTCAGAAGTTGCCATATATTACTTTATTTACTCATCAAAAATATTTCCGATAGAATCGCCAGTTCCACCTCCAGGTACTTCTGGGTAAATTTCACCCGTATTTACATCAACCTGACAATCAGGATTTCTTTTATTTGAACTTTTTGGCAAATTCTGTTTTGCATTATGAATCCGATCCCTGACTTCTTGAGGCGACAAGCCAGTTGCATCAGAAATTTTTCCAATACTATTTGTTAGATCATTATTTGAATTGTAAATATTATCTAACGTATTATTAACAACACCAGAAACGTTTTTATAGAGCTGAGTTAGTAAATTAGATAAGGCTTGGTTTTCAGGTGAGCCAACAGCATATGGAAGACCTGGAACATAATATGTTGGGGATGATGATTGTCCGCTTAATCCAGGCGGGTCGATATAGCGCAATGGGTTGTTCCCAACATAGGCGTAAGTATTAGCGCCCCCTGCCAACCCAATCGGATCACTCTCAATATATCGCCCGATGGCCGGATTGTAATCCCTGAAGACATTATAAAACAGCTCGGTTTCCTGGTCGTAATACTGGCCGGGAAATTTTAGGTTGAAGACGAAATTGCCGAGTCCAGAAGGATTCTGATCCGGCAGGCTATTGCCGAACGCTTCGGATTCCCAGACCCATACTACGCGATTGTCGTTGGACCGGGTAATCTTTCTCGGCGTGCCCAAATGATCGGCATGAATGTAGAAGATGTCTACTGTTACTGCTGTGGCTGAGGGTTTCAGCACGGCTACCGGAAAGTCGCCCAGCCAGATAATCTCCTGAATCAGCTGGCTTGTGCTGTCGTATTCGCCAGTCAGGTGGCCCTGTTCGTCATAAAAGTACTGGATAGTGCTACCGTTTAGGTTTTTTGTGATGCGCTGGCCTAAGGCATCGTAGCCATAACCGGTGGCTTGCCCGCTTGCGGTGTTCGTGCTGGCGACTCTTCTCCCAGCCGCGTTATAGCTGTGGCTATAGGTGCCATCCCCGGTCAGGTTTCCGGCAGGGTCGTAGCTGTAACTGACGGTTTGTGCGCCACTCTGGCTTTGCAGTTGGTTACTGGTAGCGTCGGTGGTGTAGTTGTACTGGGTGGTGTTGTCTTTTATTTTTTCGCTACGGTTGCCGTTGAGATCGTAACTGTAGCTAATCCGGTTTTGCTCCGGTTCGCCGCGCTGGCTGCCGGTCAGACGGTCGAGTTCGTCATACTCATGGCGCTGGTTTTGGTTGGGGTCGATGTCGTCGATGGCGCTGGTTTGCCGTCCGGCTGCGTCATAGCCATAATAGCGGCTGCCTGGCAGTTGGGCTTGAGCATCGAAACCCATGCTGATGATCACAGGACGACCGGCGAGGTCGTAAAAGCGCTCGTTCTGTTGATTGTTGCCCCAGAGCCAGCCGTTGATTTGGCCGTCGGGTTCGTAGGTGATCTGGGTGAGCAGCGGCTGGCCGTTGATCAGTATTGCGTTGATATGGTTGCCGCTCCACTGGTAGTAGATCTGTTGACCGCCGGGACTGAGGCTGGCGGTGCGTTGCCCGGCGGTGTTGTAGCTGTGGCTGACGGTCAGCGGGGTTGTTCCTTGGTTTTGGCTTTGAGTTTTACCGGTGATGCGGCCATGGTTGTCGTAGCTATAGGTTATGCTGCTGTTGTTATTGCTGACGCTGCACAGGCGGCCAATGCCGTTGGCGCAGTTATCCCAGGTGTAGTTGACGGTTTGGTCGTCGTAGGCAATCTGGCTGATACGATTGA
>NZ_DAIUEH010000076.1:0-19439 GCF_036845245.1 Methylobacter sp. | reverse complement strand
TATCCATTCCAGAATAATACGCCTTTTGGGGGGCGAGTGCGTAACATCAGTTAGTAAATCTTAGTATAATAGGACGACATACCTAAACGCTGTCTAACAACTCCAAATTATAAACAATGCTGGATGATCTTATTTTAATAGCTTTATTGTTGGGCGCATACCTATACTGGTTTAACGGGCAACAGGCGAAGGAGGTTGCGCTTAAGGCTGTCAGGACGAATTGCCTAAATCTGGAAGTCCAGATGCTGGATGAGTATGTCGCTTTAAACAGCATCCGGTTAAAAAGAGATCAAGCAGGAAAAATACGGGTCCGGAGGGTATTTTTGTTTGAATTTTCTTCAACCGGAAATGAACGTTATAACGGTACTTGTACTCTGCTGGGACGGCGAGTCGAATCCATTGAGATGGAGCCGTACCGGTTTGAAAACTGAATGGATCAATATTTACGCCTGCAATATTTGGTCTCTATAAGCAGCGGTATGCTGAAAAATTCTGAAGAAATGGTTTATGTGGAGGGTTAATGAATAAATGTTCAGTGTGTGGTCATGAACGTGATGACAGAGATATGAAATGCCCGGAATGCGGCAGTTTTTATTCAAAAATTGACGAGATTATTGCCGAGCAGGAAGCACTGGATGAGATGCAAACATTTCGTGGGCGATGTAAAAAAATCTTTAATTCGGATGATGTTAAGCAAGAACTGTTGGCCGAGTTGAGGCTGATAAGGGCGGGACTGACTAACAGGGGAATGTTCGCGCTTTTTGTGATTTTTGTCTTTGTGTTTGCTTTAGTTATTTCTGTTTTGTAGCAAGCATCAATCAGGATCGTAATTAACGCATATATGCTGGGGAGGGTGTGGTTTTTTAGCCGCATATAACATAAGCGTCGTTCTGATGAAGTTTGTTAGTGCCCGTTAAGTTGTTCGTTTAACAAACAACTTAACGGGCAGAGAGCGTTTAAATGCCCCGTTGTTATTTTTCCAGTAAGTTAAACTTACCTTCTTTTCCATTCCATTCATCAGCATCAGGTGAAGCCGGCTTTACTTCCGTAATCACAGGCCATTGTTTGGCTAGCTCTGCATTTAATGCGATAAAAGCTTCTTGTCCTTCCGGCAATTCATCTTCTGCGAAAATTGCGTTGGCAGGGCATTCAGGTTCGCATAGCGTGCAATCTATACATTCATCTGGATCAATAACCAGAAAATTGGGGCCTTCACGGAAGCAATCTACAGGGCATACATCTACACAATCAGTAAATTTGCATTTAATACAGTTTTCGGTGACTACAAAAGTCATAATTATTACCACGAAAGTTAGTTTTTAATTTAGGGCGCTATTCTAGCAGAAAGCATTACATGATTGAATGCTCAGTTTGTTAAAGGTGCCATTTAGCAAGATTGGCTGCGATAAGACTTACTTTATGCTTGCCGAATTAAATGCAGACAAAAATATGCCTTTTTTGCCGTTGATTTTTTGCTCTTGAGCATTTTTTAAGGCAAGTCTTGCTTCCGCTTTGAGTTGATTGTCGGCATAAAGTTGTTCAGTACGCGCCGGAGCAAAGGCTGCTTTTTCAAAATAAACAGCTGCATCGTTAAGTTGGTTATGTGACAACAAAAACTGACCATAAAAATAGTTGGTATCAATGCCGTCAGGATTGATTTTAAGTGCGGTTTCCAGCATTTGTTTGGCGGCATCGTCATCGCCAAATGAAATAGGCCATTTGGGCGCCATATAATAAAGCGTACCCAAGGTTACATAAGCTGATCCACTCATGGTTTTCGGATCGATTTTAAGTGCTTTGATCAGTAAATCACGTGCTTCTTGGATAGCGTTAAGCGCGGAAAAAGCATCTTGATGATCGGCATAAGTTGCCTTAACCACGGCCTGCCAGAAAATGGGTTCGGCGGCGTTTGGGTATTGTCGGACTAAGTTTGTAGTCTTACCGAGCAGTTGGATATAAGCCGCTTCCTGTTTGCTTTTGGTGGTGCTGTAGTAAATAGATGCCCATTCAGTCTCAATATTTTTTAAAGAGTCGTTAAGATTCTCCGCAAAACATTGAACTGATAGTAGTAATAAAACAACAATAACTAATTCTTTCATGTGGAAAATATAGAGCAAAACTCATAATATTTCAATATGTGTATGAAATATTTAATGTTCGCGCCATTCTGAATATGGATGCGCAGCGAGATTGTTGTTGTAATAACGCAAATCTCCGGTGACTTCCAAGCCTAACCAGGACGGTTTTGAAAACGATTGCCCTGTTTCATCCAATTCAATTTCAGCGACGATCAATCCCTGATTGTCGCCTTCAAACTCATCTATTTCCCAAAGATGTCCATCATCAGTGACGAAATGACGCGTTTTTTCGACTAATGGTTTTTTGCAGAGATTATTCAATATTTCGTCTGCATCACTCAGCGGAATTTCATATTCATATTCATGTCGGTGCGTACCGATAGTTGCCGTTTTTATATTCAACCAGGCATGGTCATTACTGGTTCGCACTCTGATTGAACTCGTTGCCTGAGAGCTTAAATAGCCTTGCCGATATTTTACCGAGCGGCTAACGTGCTTGCGCCAGTCATCGTTGGCCAGCAAAAATTTATGCTCTATTTCTATAGCCATGATTAGGTTTCCTTATAATGTCTGCCAATAGGGGGTTAGGGTTTTGTTCTGATTACGCGGATGGAAAAGTATTTTGCTTCTTGCGGTAACGTTAGCAGCAAGCGAAGCTTTAGTCTTTTTGCCATGCTATGGCAAAAAGGTGGGTTACGAAATTACTTTGTAATGCAAGAATATTCAAGCCGTGTATGTGGTGGCAGGACCACTTAAATACTGAATATTTTTTAGACGAACTCGGTATTTAGCCTGTCTTATGAACTGATAATCCAGGTTATCTAGAGCATGAGCATCTGGTGGCGATGCTTGTATAAGAGGCGGAGTGCCGGTTAATGGAAAAAAGTATCGTCTTCGCTATCGTTTTCTAACGACATTGATTGCCCTGGAATCCTTTTTTCTTCCATTGCCCATTCTCCGAGGTCAATCAATTTACAACGTTCTGAGCAAAATGGTTTAGATAGTTGTTCGGGAATCCAAGGCACAGAACATCCGCAGTTGGGACATTTTACAATGAGCGGTTTACTGGATGCAGGCATTAGAAAAGACAGCGAGTTAAGGAAAAAGGGATGTCATCAGGACTTTGCGTTGGACGTTTGTTGTCGGATGATGGTGTCATAAAACGGATGGTACAGCGGTGCTTACCGCCACTGATTTCTGCAAAGCAGTGTATGGATTTGTCCAGACTTATTTTAAGGAGTTGGTGAGGCTGGCTGGTATCCAGCAAAAACTGAAAGAAGCCCGCTTCAGCAACTTCTTGAGTGGGTGAGCTGCAATTACGGATAAAATTAAGAATTAGGTCAATCGCGATACGAATGTCGGCAAAGGGCTTGCTCCAGTGTTCCAGATCTTTTAATCGAGTCGCTTCATCCTGTTCCAGCCAAAAATGGAATTCAGGCAAATCGAAGGAGCAGGTTCCGCCAGGGATGGAGCTGCGTTGAGCGATGCTTTGGAATAGGTCGCTTTCCATAACACGGGTACCGATCTTGCCGTTAGTGGCATAAAGTTTTTTGCTGGTTTGATTTAATTGGTCAAGCAGTTCTTCCAGTTTTTGGGTATCGACGCTTTGGTTATGGGCGATTTTATTCAGCACATTGGCATGGCGATCCAGTTCTTTCAGTATTTCCGATTTCAGGTCATTACGCCTGAAAATGGTCATGATATCGAGCAATATATTAATAGCAGCGCGTTTATCGGCGACCGTTTCTCCGGTTAAGAAATGGCTGAATTGTTGGAAAAGCTGTTCTAGCCGTATGAAAACCCGGATGCGTTCATTGAGTGGAAATTCATAGGTAATAGTGGTGTTCACAGACAAGTTAATCCCGGTAGGCGCTTAATGAAAGATATAAATTGTGCAGTTTTTTTACTTGTTCTGCAAGTCTATAATCAGTAGCTGAATTATCAATCAAATCCTCTGCGTTTGCTTTTCTGTAAGCGCGTGATACTTGATTGTCGATTATGGATTGTATTCTTTCAACAGTCAGATTATCGCGAGTTTTAACGCGTTCGATCTGCGTTTCAACAGGGCAGTCGATGACAAGTATCCGGTCGACAAGATGAGTCATATTGGTTTCGAATAGTAATGGGATACTTATGATGCAATAGGGAGAAACCAGCTGTTCGAGCTCTGCTTGTATGGTTTTATAGACCAAGGGATGAAGTATCGATTCAAGTTTCTGTTTCTGTTTAAGGTCGGAAAAAACGATTTCCCTGAGATGTTGTCTATTTAGCGAGCCGTCCGGGTTAAGGATGGCTTTGCCAAATTCCTGCTGTATTTGAACCAGTGCAGGCTGTCCTTTTTTGACCAGCCGATGGGCTATTTCATCAGCATCAAGTACTGGGATATTTAAGTCAGCGAAAATTTTGGCAACAGTCGATTTGCCGCAGCCTATGCCGCCGGTAAGCCCGACTTTCAGCATGATCTTATAGGCCTACGGTGGCTAAATAGAGTTGGTTGAACTCATTTCCCCATAATAACGCTATCCATCCGGCAGCAGCTAAATAGGGGCCGAAGGGGATGGGGATATTATGATCGTGCTTGACGAAAATGATCATACTCACTCCAACAACGGCCCCGACCAGTGATGATAATAAAATAATAATAGGTAAATACTGCCAGCCCAACCAGGCCCCGAATAAAGCCAGCAATTTAAAGTCGCCATAGCCCATGCCTTCTTTGCCGGTTACCAGTTTAAACAGATGAAAAACAGCCCAAAGCGCTATATAGCCGGCAACGGCGCCGATGATGCTGGCGTGAGCATCAGTAAATATATTAAACAGGCTCAGGCATAACCCCAGCCAAAGTAGGGGCAGGGTAATGGAGTCAGGTAATAATTGATGATCAATATCGATAAAAATTAATGCAATCAACGACCAAGTCAGAAATAAGGCAAAAATGGCTTGAGGCGTGTAGCCAAAATGCCAGGCCACTATGATTGAAGCGAGTGCTGTGAGAGCTTCTATGATCGGATAACGTATTGAAATGTGGCAGCCGCATTCGGCGCATTTTCCCCTTAAGAAAAGGTAACTGATGACCGGAATGTTCTGGTAGGGTTTGATAGGCGTATTACAGTCGGGGCAACGTGATAAAGGCAAAACCAGGTTGAAGGGTTCCTCGGCAACTGCTTCCTGTGTGCTTTCAGGATCGATTTGCAGATATTCAAGGCATTCCTTGCGCCATCCCCGTTGCATCATTATTGGCAATCTATAGATGACAACATTGAGAAAGCTGCCGACCAGTAAACCGATCACACCGGCAAGAGCTGAAAATAGGCTAGGTATATTTAAAAACGTACTAAGTTGTTGCATCTGTGCTTTTGGGGAAGTGAGGGCTTTTGGTGGAAGCGTTTATGAACAAAGTGTTTAGGTAATGGCCTATTTTAATCAATAACTTATTTAATGGCAGCGCCCATTTTAAATATCGGTAAATACATCGCGACAATCAGGCCGCCGACTAAAATACCTAAAATAACCATAATAAAAGGCTCCATTAAACTGCTTAAATTATCGACAAGGTTATCGACTTCTTCGTCGAAAAAATCGGCAACCTTCAGTAGCATAGAATCCATGGAGCCTGATTCTTCGCCGATAGCCACCATCTGTACCACCATGTTGGGCCAAAGATCAGCCTGCTGCATGGCAAATTGCAGCCTTTGTCCGGTTGCCACTTCCTCGCGCATTTTTAAAACGGCCTCGGTGTAGATAATATTGCCGCAGGCACCGGCAACGGACTCCAATGCTTCTACTAAAGGTACCCCAGCTGCCGACATGGTTGCCAAAGTTCTGGCAAAGCGCGCAATAGCCGATTTATGTAGAATGAGGCCGACTACCGGTATTTTCAGCAGGGTCTTATCAAGGAAATGATTAAATTTCTTTGAGCGTTTTTTAAAATAGCCGAATGTGTAAACGGTAGCGACAACAATGCCGACAACAACGTACCACCATGCCTGCATCCATTCAGACATAGCGACAACGATCTTAGTGAACGCCGGCAGGTCGGCGCCAAAACTTTTGAACATGTCTGAAAACACCGGAACCACAAAAATCAGCAGGATAGTGGTTACAATAAAAGCGACGACAACGACAGCAATCGGGTAGGTCAAAGCCTTCTTGATCTTTTTCTTCATCGACTCGGTTTTTTCTTTGTAGGTGGCGATTTTATCCAGCAGTGTTTCCAATACCCCTGCTTGTTCGCCTGCTTCAACCAAGTTGCAAGTCAATTCATCAAAATAGAGTGGATTTTTTTTAAGCGCTTGGGCTAAGGAGTCACCGCCTTCAATATCGGCTTTGATGCCCATTAGCAGAGACTCCATACTTGGATTATCGTGGCCTCTGCCGACAATATCGAATGATTGAACCAAAGGCACGCCGGCTTTAAGCATGGTGGCTAATTGCCTGGAAAAAACAGCTATATCGCCCGGTGTGATTTTCTGGACTTTTTGGGTAAATAGCGGCTTGGGTTTTTGCTTGAATTTGGTAACCCGATATCCCTGCCGCCGCAACTCGGTTTTGGCTATGATTTCGCTTTTTGCAGAGATGATTCCTCCAGCTTTTTTTTTGTTTTTGTCGGTTCCCGCCCAGATGAAATCTATTTGTTCAGTTTGCTCGGCCATGTCTATTCCTTGGTGATTCGATCAATTTCTTCCAAACTGGTCACGCCCATGCGCACTTTGTTTAATCCGGATCTACGTAAATCATTAAAACCTTCAGCCAGGGCGCATTCCGCCAGTTGATCGGTATTGCCCCCGTTTAGTATCAGTGTGCGCATTTTATCTGTCAGCGTCAGGACTTGATAAACACCAACCCGGCCTTTATAGCCGTTGGTGCAATGTTCGCAGCCTACCGGACTGAATATTTTAAGGTCGTGTAACTCTTCTTGTTTAAAGCCGGCATCAAGCAGGACTTTATCAGGGAAGTTAGAAGGGACTTTACAGTGCTCACATAACCGTCGGCCCAAACGTTGCGCCATAATCAAATTAACCGCGGCAACGATGTTAAAAGGCGGGATGCCCATTTGCATGAGACGGTTTAAGGTTTGCGGCGCATCATTGGTATGCAGGGTCGATAGCACCAAATGTCCCGTTTGCGCGGCTTTAACGGCAATTTCGGCGGTTTCCAAATCACGAATCTCACCGACCATGATGATATCGGGATCCTGACGTAAAAAAGCGCGTAAAGCACTGGCAAATGTCAGACCCGCTTTAGGATTCATATTGACCTGGTTGATGCCTTCCACGGTGATTTCAACCGGGTCTTCGGCAGTGGAAATATTGCGCTCCATAGTGTTGAGGATGTTCAGCCCGGTATACAGTGAAACCGTTTTACCGCTACCGGTTGGCCCTGTCACCAGCACTAAACCGTAGGGTTTGTTAATAGCCTCAAGGAAAATCCGTTGCTGTTCCGGCTCAAAACCCAGTTTTTCAATACCTAATTGGGCGCTGGTAGGATCCAGAATACGCATAACGACTTTCTCGCCGAACAGGGTAGGACAGGTGTTTACCCGGAAATCAATCGCTCGATTTTTCGACAAAGTCATTTTGATGCGGCCATCCTGAGGAACTCGGCGCTCGGCAATATCCATTTTAGACATGACCTTGATGCGGGAAACAAGTCTGTTGGCAATACTGGCCGGTGGCGTGGCAACTTGGCGAAGTATGCCGTCCGATCTATAGCGGATGCGGAACATTTTTTCGTAGGGCTCCATGTGTATATCGGACACCCCTTGTTTTATGGAATCCAACAGTATCTTGTTGACGTAACGAACAATAGGTGCATCATCAATATCCGAGTTAACATCAGTTTTAGCGGTGTCTTCCTCGCCGCCTGTGATGTCCAGGTTTTCCAGATCCTCATCGAGCATATCAGCCATTGAAGTATCGGCGGCTTCCAGGGCGATTTCGATAGCTTTTATCAGTTTGTCTTCTTCAACCAGAATGGCTTCGGGATTAAGGCGGCTGTGAAACTTGATGTCATCCAGAGAGCGAAAATCGGTCGGGTCCGATATCGCAACGAAGAGGGTCTTGCCTCTGACGAACAGAGGCAGCGCATGGCATTTGCGGATCAGCTTTTCACTGACCAGATTGATAGGGAGCCTGCGGACGTCAATTGCATCCAAGTCAAAAAAAGGTACGCCAAATTCTTGTGAAGCTTGAAATGCTAAGGCTTTGCTGCTGATCAGCTTATTGGTAACAAGATAACGAATTAAAGGGACTTGGTTTTTTTGTGCTTCCTGACTATGAATTTTCGCATCGCTCTCAGTTAGCAAACCTTTTTCAATCAAGCATCGTGTCAGGCCACTAAATTGTAAATTCGTTGATGCGGTATTCATAGGATGATTACTTTGCCGGTTGTTTCAATAAATATAGATGAAGAAGCCGCGAGCTACAAGGTCACAGCGGCGCGTCCCTTCGCCGCTATAACCTCGCACCTGTTTTTTATAAAGCCTGTATTTTGCGTTGCTGTTCTTCGAGATTGTTAAGCATTGAACGCAAATCAGCCAGCTTGGTTTTTTCTTTATCAATAACTTCAGGCGGTGCTTTATCGACAAACGCCGGATTATTTAACTTGCCTTCGACTCTCGGCAGGTCATTATTGATTTTTTGTATTTCCTTTTCCAGTCGAGCCAGTTCCGCTTCCTTGTCGATTAAGCCGGCCATTGGAATCAGGATTTTCATCTCGCCAACCAAAGCAATTGCCGATTCCGGCGTACTGTCATGAGGATTTAACCAGGTAATCGAATTCAGCCTGCCCAGTTTCTGCAAATAAATCCGGTTGTTGTTTAAACTCTGTTGGTCAGCAATGGAGCCGTTTTGCAGAAATATCGGTAGCGGTTTGCTGGGGGCGATATTCATTTCACCGCGGATACGGCGCACGCCCAGAATAAAGTTCATTACCCAGTTGGTTTCGGCTATCGCGTTGTTGTTTATTTGTTTTTCATCAGCAACCGGATAAGGTTGCAGCATGATGGTATGTTCCTCCGCTGCACCATCCATGGCGATGCCTGCCAGCGGCGCAACGCGCTGCCAGATTTCTTCGGTGATAAACGGCATGATCGGATGCGCCAAACGTAAGATCGACTCCAAAACCGTCAACAAGGTTTTACGTGTGCCGCGTTGCAGCGCCTGATCACCCGATTGCAGTGATATTTTTGACAACTCCAGATACCAGTCGCAATACTCATTCCAGGTAAATTCATAAATCGCTTGGGCCGCCAAGTCAAAACGGTAATTCTCGATGGCGTTGCTGGTCACGGCCGTTACCTGATGCAGGCGTGAAGTAATCCAATGGTCTACTTGGCTGTATTCGCAATGTGCGCCGGATAAGCCGTTATCGTGTTCCTCGGTGTTCATTAGCACGAAACGAGCCGCGTTCCAGAGCTTGTTGCAGAAATTGCGGTAGCCTTCGGTGCGGGCAAGATCAAAGCGGATATCGCGGCCGGTAGATGCTAACGAAGCAAAGGTAAAACGCAATGCATCGGTACCGTAGGATTGAATGCCGTCAGGGAAATGTTTGCGCGTGTCCTGCTCGATTTTCTTGGCCAAATGCGGCTGCATCATGCCGGAAATTCGTTTTGCAACCAAGGCTTCGAGTTCTATACCGTCGATGATGTCGATCGGGTCGAGCACGTTGCCTTTGGATTTAGACATCTTTTGCCCTTCCGCATCGCGCACCAAACCGTGTATATAGACTTCCTTAAACGGTACCTCACCCTGGAACTTAAGACCCATCATAATCATCCGCGCGACCCAGAAGAAAATAATGTCAAAGCCGGTTACCAGTACGCTGGTCGGGTAATGTTTGGCCAATTCCGGAGTTTGCTCCGGCCAGCCAAGTGTGGAGAAAGGCCACAGCGCCGATGAAAACCATGTGTCCAACACATCCTCGTCCTGCTTAAGCGCATAGTCTGCGGGCAGGTTATGCTTGGCGCGAACATCCTGCTCGGAGTTGCCGACGTAAACATTGCCCAACTCGTCATACCAGGCCGGGATACGGTGACCCCACCAGATTTGCCGGGAGATACACCAGTCCTGAATATTGCGCATCCATTCAAAATAAGTGTTTTTCCAGTTGTCCGGCACAAACTTGATGTCGCCGTTTTCAACTGCGGCAATCGCAGGTTCCGCCAGCGGCGCGACCTTGACATACCATTGGTCGGTCAGCAGCGGTTCGATAACGCTGTTAGTGCGGTCGCCGCGCGGCACCATCAATTTGTGGTCGACGATTTTTTCCAGCAAACCTGCGGTATCAAGATCGGCGACCATCCGTTTACGTGCTTCAAAGCGGTCAAGGCCTCGGTATTGAACGGGGACTAACTCATCGGCACAAATGCTCGCGTCGACAGTTAAGATATTAATCAAGCCGCCATGCGGCAAATCCTGAATAACAGAATTATGGCGGTGGCGCGTCCAGACTTCGTAATCGTTAAAATCGTGGGCCGGGGTGATCTTGACGCAGCCGGTGCCGAATTCAGGATCGACATACTCATCGGCAATAATGGGAATGCGGCGGCCGGTTAGCGGCAGTTCTACAAATTCGCCGAGCAAATGTTTATAGCGTTCATCGTTGGGATGTATCGCTACCGCGGCATCGCCGAGCATGGTTTCAGGGCGGGTGGTTGCGACGATTAAATGCCCGTGACCGTTCGATAACGGATAGCGCAAATGCCACATCGAACCGTTTTCTTCTTCCGACAATACTTCCAGGTCGGAAACGGCGGTATGCAAAACCGGGTCCCAGTTGACCAAACGCTTGCCGCGATAAATCAGGCCTTCTTCATAAAGCCGGATGAATACTTCCTGCACCGCATCGGACATGCCGTCATCCATCGTGAAGCGCTCACGGTTCCAATCCAGCGAAGAGCCCATGCGCCGCAATTGACGGGTAATGGTGCCGCCGGATTCTTCCTTCCATTGCCAGACTTTTTCCAGGAATTGTTCGCGGCCGAGATCATGACGAGTCTTGCCTTCCGCATTGCATAAACGCTCCACCACCATTTGCGTGGCGATACCCGCATGGTCGGTACCCGGCTGCCATAACGTGCTGTAGCTTTTCATCCGGTGATAGCGGGTCAACGCATCCATAATGGTGTCCTGAAACGCATGGCCCATATGCAAACTGCCGGTAACGTTGGGCGGCGGGATCATGATGCAATAGGAATCACCTTCCGGTTTGGCCGCAAAATAGCCTTTTTCTTCCCAGGTTTGATACCAGCGTTGTTCGATTGAATGCGGGGCGTATGTTTTTTCCATGGATGCGTTATTGTTTTCGTGAAAAATTAGTTATTTTAGCAGGATTAAGGTTGGTAATCAGGCTGATGGGCAAGTGTTATGCTGCATGTTTGCTTTGCGCGATGAGACTGTTAATAATTTTTACCGTCCTATCTGATTTAAATAGTTTTTCTAGAGATGTCTTAAACTCTTGCTCGTCCTTTACTTCCTTAGAGTCGTATTCATCAGCCAGATACGCCGGGTATGACTCAATAGGTTGGTTTACACTTAGTAAAACATATTCGTATCCATTTAAAGCAGGTGCTTTAAGTATAAGTCGAACTTGCAAGAATTCATCTTCGCTAGGATTGGCTGTTACTTCGGCTTCAATAATATTAGATGTTTTGGCACCCAATTTTGCGGCTTGTTCGCGGAGTATAAGCAACGGTGATTTGACATCAGGATCTCCGGTCAGATCAGGCCACAAATCGTCATTTGAATCGGTCATGTTAGTCTCCAAAATATTAACAAGTTAGTTGGAACAGAACAGGCAAATGGTCAGAAATGTTTTTGTCTGGAATGCCATTGTTATTTAATAACGATAGTCCGCCAACCCTGTCAATGATTTTTAATGTGTTGTTTTGAAACATCGGTAACATATCAGGTCTTAATAATACTTGATCGAACATATGCCAAAAGTAAGCAACATGCTCACTCTTACAGTAATAATAGCTTCCGGGCGGTCCATGTGATGCATCACCCAGCAAACTCCACATGGGATTGTAGAAAAAAGGAAAACTTCTAGTATTGACGGTCCTCTCTTTTTTCTCGGCAATTTTTCTTGACATCGTGGCGTTAAGACCACTAGCCGTGACAAGTCCGGTTTCAAAAGGATTCATATTCAGATCACCCACCAGTACGGTACGCTTATGCCCGATTTTATCCTCCATTCTGATGATGTCCCTGGCTATTTCTGTTATTTCGAATGCTTGGCTCTCACTTGATTGATGAAGTTTACTGGAAAGATGTACAGCGACCAGTAATAAATCGCAAGTCGTTGGCGGTTTAAGATGGCGAATTGTAATATGCTTAGATTCGTGTAGTGGAGTTACCTGAGCAAGAGTGAACTTTGAAAAAATATCAATTCTTTCACACAGTCCCGTGTTGTAATGAAAATCCGCAGCTTTGGATGTGTTGAGTTCGCACAGCACGTCAGTAACGCCCAGAGCGTTTTCGGCGAGCATCAAGACATCAACATTAAAATCGCGCACTAAACGGGACAATATATCCAGCCGCTTCGTTTGCTTCATATTCCAAAATAGAAATGTAATCACTTATTGGTCTTCCAGAATTATCAAAAGATTTCTTTAATGTCAGTTAATGAATAATTTGAGTCTTCATCTTTCATATCCCTCATTGCTGAGGCGACAGAAAAATTGTTCCATTTTCTGTTTTTTTCTATTTTCGATTTAAGATATTCAGCAAAGTCTAGGACTTCCTGCTGCTTTGATTCAGGCAATGAGGCTACTGTCGCGAATATTATTTCCGATAAACTCATATCTGTCTCCGGTTAAACCTGAAAAATCAGCCGTAGCTTGAGTTAGCGGCAGCGTGACACAACATTTGTGGCTACCAATCTTTATGCGTAGTAATCTTCATGCCTGACTGCTGATACCGGCGGTAACGGTTCCTGCCCGCTTCTTTAGTCGTTTCGCTGTTATCCAGTATTTCAAGAATACGCTCGCTTTGCTGCCCTATGTCAGGATAGCGGGAAGACAGGTTGAACAGTACTTTTTGCCAGTTCTCAGGCGCATTCAGCGAGCCGATCAGAATGGTTTTTTCTATATCCGGTAGCTCGCCGTTATGTAACTGGTGCGGAATAAAACTGCCCGCCCTGAAGGTCCAGAGCAGGTCGTCTATGATCTTGCTTTGTTCGGCGGAATCGGTCAGTACATAGCAATAACTGCCGCTACGATAGGCTTTCTCGATCAGTTTGCAGGCAAACAGATACCTATCCTGTAGCGATTCGGTCGGTAGTATGTAAAAGCTGACTTCAGCCACTGATGTTTTAAGAGTTAGCCCGGTTAATCAGGTATTGGCTTAATAACGGTACAGGGCGTCCGGTTGCTCCTTTGGTCGGGCCGGTACGCCAAGCGGTGGCGGCAACGTCCAGGTGCGCCCAGCGAAACTTTTCGGCAAATCGCGCCAGAAAGCAGGCGGCGGTAATCGTGCCTGCGTCCTTGCCGCCGGAGTTGCTCATGTCGGCGAAATTGGATTTAAGCAGTTCCTGGTATTCTTCCCAGAGCGGCAAACGCCAAGCGCTGTCATTGGCGATCTCACCGGCTGCAATCAGGTCATTGCATAAGGCGTCATCATTGCCGAGCACGCCCATGGCTACGCGGCCTAAAGCGACTCCAACCGCGCCGGTCAGCGTGGCAATGTCTATCACCACCTCGGGGTTGTAGCGTTCCGCATAGGTCAATGCATCGCACAGCAGCAGGCGGCCTTCGGCGTCGGTATTGACTATTTCAATGGTTTTGCCGGACATGCTGGTCACAATATCGCCCGGTTTATTGGCGTCGCCGTCGGGCATGTTTTCGGATGAAGGAATCAGGCCGACAATATTCAGCGGCAGTTGCATTTGCGCTACGGCGAGCAAGGTGCCCAGCACGGATGCGCCGCCGCACATGTCGTATTTCATTTCTTCCATGCCCGCTGCCGGTTTCAACGAAATGCCGCCCGCGTCGAAGGTGAGGCCTTTGCCGATCAATACGATAGGCTTGGCGTTTTTATCGCCGCCTTGATAATTCAGGGTGATCAATTTCGCCGGCTGACGGCTGCCGCGCGAGACCGATAAAAAAGAACCCATGCCCAAAGACGCCATATCCGATTCTTCCAGGATTTTCACGTCCAGACTGGCGTATTTTTTACTTAATTCAATCGCCTGTTCGGCAAGATAGGTCGGAGTGCAGATGTTGCCCGGCAAATCGCCAAGATACTTGGTCAAATCCATACCTTCGGCAACCGCTTTGCCTTGCAGCAAGCCGGCTTGGGCCAAAGCGCGTTCGGTTTCCGGCGCGGCAATGGAGATTTTTGCAAGCTTGCTTTCGGTTTCTTTATCGGATTTGGTGTGGGTGAACTGATACGCGGCATCGTTAAAGACTTCGATGATGTGCCGGGATTTCCATTGCCAGTCGCGGCCTTCAACGTCGCATTCGGCCAAACTGCAAACAATCGATTTGATTTGCGGTTTTTTCAGGCTATTGACTGCGGCGAGCAGGGCTTTTTTGTAGTTCTTGCCGGATAAAGGCTTATTTTCGCCCAGTCCGACCAGCAATATGGATTCAATTTTGCTGTCGGGAATCGCATTGATTAACACGGTTTCGCCGTTTTTTCCGCTCAGGTCGCCGCGGCTGACGATTTTTTTAATCAGGCCGTTAGTACTGTTGTTAAGCGCGGTTGCCGATGGGCTGAGCTGTTGGTCTTGATAAACACCGACAATAACACAATCGCATTGCAGTTCTTCTAATGGCGCGGTTTCTACTGAATAATCCATAACTTAACTCCGTTATTTGTTGAATAGAGCAATATCTTGAGCGGGCTGGAAAATAGCGCGCTACAAGATGGGCCGTTTAGCCGGGATTATACAACACAAATATTGGTTTTTGATTGGGGAGGTAGGGTTGGCGGCAAAACCGTATTGAAGCCCTGAGTTTGATTAAGTCATTTTCGGATTGTCGCGTTAGCTAAAACGTTATGGACTGGGTTACAATTCAAATTTGGCGCAGGTGTCGTATTTGTTTCTACGCTATGTCCTGTTGGATATTTTAAGTTTAACGAAAACAATTAAGTAGGTGAGGTTATGGGAAATATACGACAAAGCGGTTTTTTTATGCGACAAGTAATGTCGTATATATTACGTTATAAGGATATTCCGTTGTCTTCAAGTATCTTGCGTAGACGCATTACTTCCTTATGCTCAGCCTCCCACTTTGTCCCCCAGTATGCTTGCACCTCCACCTCTGTCAGCAATTCGGATATTGTTTCGTTTGCCAAGTGCCATGGCGTCCAGTATCCGTCTGGCATTTCTGTAGCTATTGGCTCGGTCGGCCCGTTCCATTTAACTCCATAGCGTGGAAGCCTCATAACACGTCGCTCAAGCAGAGCGCAGCCATAGTGCCGTAGTGTTTATCTTCTTTCATCTGTGCGCCTGCTTAGCTCTGCGTTATACGTCATGATGGAATTCCATCTTGCCATTGGAATTCACTTTTGGCGTTATCCACATATTCACTTTCGCACAGTGCGCGAAACGCCTGCTCCAAATAGTATTGCTTGTGGTGCGCTCCGTCTGTCGTAAGCCCCATAATCAATTCTTTTACCGCTTCATCTCGTGGGTCTTTCATTTTATCCTCCGATGCCGTATAACACGTCGCTCAACCGGAGCGCGGTTATAATGCGGTTGTGTTGTTCAGCTTTCAGGGCCGCGCCCTGTTAGCTCTGCGTTATATGCCACAGCAAATGTTAAATACTTCGTAGCCAAACATATCACCGAGCAGGCTTGACTCTGCCGCCGTCCTGGCTTCTTCTTCGGTTTCAAACCGTGCAATATCTTCTTTGTCGGCCTGCTCTAGCGGCGTATAGCTTCCATCTTGCGTAAATAGCATTACAAAAAAATCACCTTTCATTTCGGTTTCTCAAATAGCGTATAACTCTTAGTTCAAATGCGACGCCGTTCAGCGTCGCGGTGTTTTTATAAATCAGTGTCGGCGCGCTTTAACACGGCGTTATACACCACATCCGCGTTCAAACACTTCGAATCCGAAAGCGTAACCAAGTACGCAGGTAGTAGCCGACTTTTCGGCATCGCCTTTTGTTGCAAAGGTCGCAAGTTCTTCTGTGTCAGCATCTATTAGCGGAGTTATGCCGCCGTTCTGCGTGTTTAGCATCACGAAATAATCAAGTTTCATAAAATATCCTCAGTGTATAACCCGTCGCTCAACAGGAGCGCGGAATCAATACGGTTTTGTTATTCAGCTTTCAGGGCCACGCCCTGTTAGCTATTGCGTTATGGCGCTTCAGCCAGCACCTGAGCAGTTCGCAGCGCAGTGCGTCGGTTGCGTGCCGCTGCCTTGCGCGGCAACCTACGCCATTAGCTCGCATCCGCAGCAGTTCGGCGGCTTGCCGGCATTGGCGCAGTCGGCCGCCAATCGTGCCCTCCGGCCACACCGCGCCAGCACCACAAGGGGCCGGGCTACCGCTCGTTGGCTCTGCCATTGCCGGGTGGCGCTTCAACCGCTCTCGCCCTTTTGCTTCCGTTTGGGCCTTGCCATGCGCGGCCTCAGTCCGCTTCGGTCACGCTCAAGTTGCTCCCGTGGCCTGCGGCTCACGCACGGGCTGTGGGCTGCCACCACCCTCGGCCGTGCCTGCGCCAGCACTACCTCGAACGTCTGCGCTCAGCGCCATAACCAGGTACTCAAGCGGACCCGCCGCGGCATGCGGCCAAGCCCGCGATGCGCCTTGGTCTATCCTGCTCCCCGCGGGCTTGGCCGCATGCCACGTCGGTCCGCTTAGTTCCACGTTAGGTACTTAGAGCAAACTGATGCGCATAACACCTACACAATTCCAAGCCGCCTGTCACGTAGCCACTCGTGTATACGCAGAGGAACTAACAACCAATGGCGGAGCACAATTACTTGCAGATCAATATGGTCTCAATATTACTTCCGCCCGTGATTTCATCTACGATTACAAGCAGATGATGCATGGCAAAGTATTTCATAGAGCCATGAGCGCTCCAGCCATGGAATATTTTCTATCTGAAATACATAGAAAGCATGGTACTGCTGCGCTTTCTAATGCAATTCAAGCGGTTCTGCTACACATCGATTATTTTGAAAATCATTACAGCACCAATATGCATAAAATGCGTGGTGTCGTCGAGACGGTGCAGAAAAATATCCTTACCGATATCGAGTTGTCCGTGCATCTTTCTGAATTCGAGAATTCCATACAAAGATCGCAACGCGATTCATCGAGTGAAAGGCTTGCTCGCTTAAATCAAGCACCGACGGCTCCGAGAAAAATTCGGGCTTACGCTGAGATATTTGTTCGCAATCCGGACGTCGTAGCCGAGGTACTTTTCCGCGCTGATGGAAAATGCGAAGCCTGTAGTACTGATGCGCCATTTATTCGAAAAAAAGACGGAACGCCATATTTGGAAGTACACCACAAAATCAAGCTCTCAGACGGTGGTGAGGACAGCATCCAGAATGCTATCGCCCTTTGTCCAAATTGCCACAGAGAGCGCCATTTTGGTGAAAACTATGCTTAACGCTACAGTCGAGTAACAGAAAGATGTGGGCATGGCGCACCTAACATGGCGCTCAACCGGAGCGCGGTTATAATGCGGTTTTGTTTTTTCAGCTTTTCGGGCCGCGCCCGGTTAGCTCTACGTTAGGCTAAGCAAAGTACGGACGATGAATATATTAATAGCCGATGATAATCCAATCATGCAAATGATTCATGGTGAGCTAATGAGCTACTGGGGTTATGATTTTGATATGGCTTCAGATGGTTTGGAGGCTGTGGAGCTCGCGAAGAAAAATAATGGTAAATATGATTTTTGTTTGATGGACGTTGAAATGCCAAAAATGAATGGAATTGAGGCAACAAAGGTTATTAGGAGCACCGTAAAGTATTTTCCAATCCTAGCTTTTACATCCAACGATGCTTATAAGGAAGCCTGCTATGACGTGGGAATGGATGATTTTGCAGAAAAAACATGCACGCCTGATGATTTGTTCTCCAGAATTAATAAATTATCGGTAAACTTGTTTAAATTTATCGTCAAGCCAAACGGCTTTTATATAACAGAGATGATGCCAATGGATCAACAACACGCGCAAGAGTTAAGGAAATTGAAAAGCCAGGGCCTTGTAAAACTGAGGCTGGATGGGCCTGATAACCGTGAAGTCATTACCCATAAAAACGTTCCGAATAAAATTTCCCATGATTTTAATATCTTGAAATATTCAATGACGGAGTTTCTAAACCGTGATCCGGAAAGGCCAACTTTGGTTGATCTCTATAGGGGATCGAAAAACTGCATTATTGAAACATTTGTGGATGATGAAAGTTATCAAGAACAATTAGAGGCTGAGGACGAAAAGATGGATGCCTATCTGACAAAACACTACAAATCAGACGAAGAATAAGTGCAAAGAACGGAGTCAGTTCTCACATTCCAACATTGGCCTAACATGGTACTCAACCGGAGCGCGACGACAATGCGGTTTCATTTTTTCAGTTTTATGGACCGCGCCCGGTTAGTTCTACGTTAGGTTCCACCAATCAGGAGTTACAAAATGACAAAAAAGTTTGAAGTATCCTTTTCTTCGACAACCGCACTATCTCCAAGCATCGTGTACGTCTCACCAAGCGAAGGCTACTCAGGCCACTTCGCTGTTGGCATACTTCATCCGATTAACTCCTCTGGCACCTTCCAATCTTCCGCTGGTATCGCTAAGACTTTTGACCTGAAGCAAAACCTTACATCTAGCGAGGAAGAAGCAATCAACTGGGCAACAAATTGGCTTTCTCAAAAGTCTGGTTGCAGTGCGTCACTTCGCGAAGTAGCAGCGTGAAACCTAACCCTGCGCTCAAGCGGGACTGCGCAAAAGCGCGCAGCCCCTTAGCTCCACGTTATACCTCTTGGCTGAACATGCGCGTTCTCTGATTAATAGTAAGACAACTACGGGATAGGGTATGAGTTCGATGATAATGCGTGTTGGAATAGTTCTATTGGCTGCTGCATACTTATTTATCAGCACCGCAATGGCGGCTGGTTCCTTGCCAAAATTGACTGGAGATGTCTCTAGCCCAGAGTGCTCCGATGCTTTTCGCCTAGCGAAATCCATGTTCAATTCAAAATCATCGCGTCTGTATGCCCCGTTACTCATTCCGGACGGGATGAATAGTGAATTGGTTTTAGGCACCATGGCTCTTGACATCTCTGGAGGCGGAGCAATTGAGGCCAATGAAGATATATTTGAAAAAGTACCGCGAAGGAGTACAGGAAGCGTAACGTTAGTGGAGCGGCGTACGACGACCCCCGCGT
>NZ_DAIUEH010000075.1:0-20233 GCF_036845245.1 Methylobacter sp. | reverse complement strand
TAGTGGCGGCTCTTGTCAACTTGCGCTATCGCTGTATTTAGGAAAGATGTCTATTGTGTAGAAGCTATATGCCCTACTAACGAATACTTATTGCCCTTAGCTCCCAGTTGGGTGATTGCTGAAAAGAACAATATTTGTGCTGTTCTAAAACCTGATCATGCCAATAAGCGTTACGATATTGAAGTGATCGTTAATGCTGATAAAGAAACTTTTGCTAAAGCAAAAAAAGGTACTGTTCAAAAGGGACGCATGGTTTGCCCTGAAACAGGAGAAACTTTTTCTATTCCAGAAATACGCGGCGATAAAAAAATTGATGGAAAAACTGTTTATGGTTTGCGACTTTGGGAAAATGAAGACTTGGTGCCACGCCCTCACGATGTCTTTCAGGAACGGCTTTATTGCGTTCGTTGGGTAGAAACTTATAATGATTTCAATGCCAAAGGTGAATTAGTAGAAAAAACTCGTCGTCATTATTACACGGTTACTCAAGAGGACTTGCAGCGAGAACTGCAAGTTATTGAATTACTAAAAGAACGTTTTAGCGATTGGCAGGCAAAAGGTTATATTCCGAGTCGAAAAATTGAACGAGGTGGCGATAAAACCGAGGAACCGATAAGAACAAGAGGCTGGAGTTGTTGGCATCATTTGTTTACGCCGAGGCAATTGCTGACTTTAGGTCTTTACCATTCATTTGCAAAACAAATCACTGATTGTGATGAAATTATAAGAATATCATTACTTACAGGATTTGCTGCAAATTGGAACTCTCGATTATCAATTTGGATTTCAAACATACAAACTGGTGGTGGCGTAGGTAAGATTGGCCAAACATTTTCTAACCAGGCGTTAAATACACTTTATAACTATCCAGCGCGAGGAATTACGTTGGCTGATGTTCAATTTAATCAAGAGCTAAGGGTTGCAACTATAAATCCAAACAGCACAATCACACCCTACGATGCACGCAGTATTGAATGTAAGCAAGACCTTTGGATTACTGATCCGCCTTATGCTGATGCGGTCAATTACCATGAGCTTTCAGATTTTTTCTTGGCTTGGTATGAACAAGATTTGAAAAGAGTTTTTCCTTCATGGCCATTGGATGGTAGGAAAGGTCTAGCTGTTACAGGTAACGGTGCTGATTTTAAACAATCAATGGTTGAAATTTACCGTAACCTGAACAAGAACATGCCCGACAATGGTTTACAGATGGTGCAATTCACTCATCAAGACCCTGCCGTATGGGCTGATTTAGGCATGATTTTATGGGCGGCAGGTTTACATGTCAGTTCAGCCTGGACGATTGCCACTGAAACCTCGTCAGGTCTTAAAAAAGGCAATTACGTTCAAGGTACGGTATTACTGGTACTCCGCAAACGTATTAATCACGAAGAAGTATTCCCCGACGAATTGCCCAGTTTGATAGAAGATGAAGTCCGTGCTCAACTCGATGATATGTTGGCTTTGGATGATAAAGAACTGCCTAACTTTGGCGACACCGACTATCAATTAGCCGCTTATGCCGCAGCTCTTAGAGTGATGACCCAATACGCTTCCATCGAAGGTATTAACATTGAGAACGAACTTTATAGGGAAAAGCAAAAAAACCAGAAGTCCGCGTTTGAAAAACTAATAGATCAGGCCGTTGAAATTGCCTGTAATCATCTTATTCCCACAGGTTTTGATGAGTTTCAATGGAAAGGCTTGGCAGCTTCGGAACGGTTGTATTTAAAAGGTCTGGAACTGGAAAAACACGGCGAATTGCGTGCCGGTGCGTATCAGGAACTTGCTAAAGGTTTTGGCGTACGTGAATATACGTTTATGTTTGCCAGCACCAAAGCCAATGAAGTACGCTTTAAAACCGGTACTGAGTTTAAACGTTCCAACTTGGGTGGTGACAACTTTGCCGGTTCGTTAATGCGTCATGTGCTGTTTGCTCTGCATGAAACGGTCACTAAAGAAAATGCAAAAGAGGGAGTTAATTACCTTGTTGCGGAAGTCACCGATTATTGGGGGAATCGTAAGAAAATCATTGAAATATTGCGTTACTTAAATCGACTTGCCCATACTGATCACATGCCGCACTGGGAAGTCGATGCGGAAGCTGCGCAAACGCTGGCTGGAGCCATAGAAAACTATAACGCCTAACTTGATAGAGGGTAGCTACCATGACTACAAATCTTGCTATTGATGATGATTTATTAAATGAAGCCTTAACTGTGGGACACTTTAAAACCAAGGAAGATACGGTTGTTACGGCATTAAAAGAGTTTATTAATCGCCGTAAACAATTGGAGATTGTGAATTTATTTGGCCAATTTGATCCTGACCCTGATTATGATTATAAGCAGGGGCGACATTCTTGAAAGTATTGGTCGATACCTGCATCTGGTCACATGCACTCCGTTCTAAGAAACCGGAGTTTGAAGCTCAGGTAAAGAGTTTGGAAACATTAATAGCCGATCAGCGCGTGTTGATTATGGGGGCTATTCGACAAGAAGTATTGTCAGGTTATAGTGATATGAACAAGTTTGAGATCTTAAAAGCCAAGCTGAATTATTTTGAAAACACGCCGATTCTGGATGAGGATTATATTATCGCTGCCAGGTTTTATAATGAATGCCGCCAAAAAGGTGTTCAGGGATCGCACATTGATTTATTAATCTGTGCCGTTGCTGTACGGTTAAACATCCAAATATTTACCAGCGATCAGGATTTTGGTTTTTATCAGCAACATTTACCTATCAAGCTGTACTCTATAACAACGGCTTGATGACACGCAATGATTACCCGCCATTCTTCCCGAGAAAATCCTTTAGACGAAAGCTTTTTAAATCAGAAATTACAAAACGCCAAATGCTATGACCGTATTGCCGGTTATTTTCGATCAAGCATTTTTGAAGTGGCAGGTGAAGCGTTAGATTCAGTCAGTGGTTGTATTCGCGTAATCTGTAATTCTGATTTAGACCCCTTGGATGTAAGCACTGCCAAAGCGGCACAACAAGCATTGCGTAAATCCTGGTGTGCCGGTCAGCCAGAGTTGTTGCCGGAAGCCAATCGGGAACGGTTTCGACAACTGTACGACTATTTGATCTCAGGCAAGTTACAAGTGCGGGTGTTGCCCGATGCTACGTTTGGTTTGATTCATGGCAAAGCTGGCGTTATCACTTTAGCCGATGGCTCTAAGACCAGTTTTCTGGGTAGTATTAACGAATCGTTGAGCGCATGGAAACTGAATTATGAGTTGATGTGGGAAGATAATTCCAGTGAGGCCGTAGACTGGGTTCAGCGTGAATTCGATGCCTTGTGGAATCATCATCATGCGGTGCCCTTAAGTGATTTTGTGATAGCTGACATTAAACGGATAGCCGAGCGTGAGACAGTTACTACCGCGCAATGGCAGGAGAATCCAACACCAGAGCAAGCCATTGTTGAAACGCCGGTATATCGCAAAGAGCTTGGCTTATGGCCGCATCAAAAGTTTTTTGTGCAACGTGCGTTTGCCGATCATCAACAAGGTGGTGCGCGTTATGTGTTAGCCGATCAAGTGGGCTTGGGTAAAACCGTACAACTGGCATTGGCCGGAATGTTAATGGCGATGGCCGGTAATAAGCCGGTGTTAGTGCTGGCGCCCAAGCCATTATTGTTGCAATGGCAAGATGAGCTGATGGAACTGTTGGAAATGCCCTCGGCCATTTGGACGGGCAAAAACTGGATTGATGAGCAAGGGATTGTTTGGCCTGCAACGGGGCCGGAAAGTATTACAAAATGTCCGAGAAAGTTGGGCATTATTTCACAAGGCTTAATTACGTCGGGTTCTAATGTTGCCGATTTTTTATTGAGTATTCAGTATGAATGTGTGATTGTTGATGAGGCGCATCGTTCTCGTCGGCGTAAAGTCAACGACAAGTCAGTTGAAGAAAAAGCCGAACCTAATAACCTGATGGCTTTTTTGTTAAAAATGGGCATGAAGACCAAAAGCATGTTGCTGGCAACGGCGACACCGGTTCAATTACATCCGATTGAAGCTTTCGATTTATTATGTGTTTTGGCCCAAGGTAATGATTCAGTTTTGGGTGATGCCTGGAGTCGGTGGCGTAATGCCGAAAACACTGTGCCTTTGGTAATGGGTGAAACATCATTTCCTAAATCTGAAGCTTTGGCCTGGGAATGGATTCGTAATCCGCTGCCTAATGAACGGGAACATGCCAGTTTTAAATTGTTACGTCGTCGCTTAGGTTTGAAACCGAGTGACACTATTGCCTCTGCCGAAAGCTATAACAAACTGCTTGGGCCGGATAAAACCCAAATAAGGCGAGTGTTGGAGAACTACGGGCGAGAGTTTAATCCATTCATTTTACACATTATTCGTCGTACTCGAACTTATCTTGAAAATACGATAGACCCTGCAACGGGCGAACCCTATCTACAGCCGGTAAAGGTCAAGTTATTTGGTGAACAAGCGCATGAAGCTATCGTTTTGCCCTTATATTTTCAACGTGCTTATGCCTTGGCGGAAGAGTTTTGTGCTGCACTGAGTACGCGGGTTAAAGGTGGTGGTTTTTTTAAGACGCTGTTGCTACGGCGTATTGGTAGCACGATGTATGCAGGACATAGAACCGTAGAAAAGTTGTTGAATGAATGGAATACCGAAGCCGATAGCGATTTGTTGGTTTCAGAAGATGAAGATGACATGGAAAGCCCGGCATCTGAAAGTATGAAAGACCTTACGGCGGTTGAAATCAAGTTGTTGCAGCAGTGTTTAAACGCGCTGGAATCTGATCGAGAAAATGATCCAAAGTATCAAAAAGTTGTGGATTATTTATTTGAAAAGGGTTGGCTTGAGTTAGGTTGCATCATTTTTTCGCAATACTATGATTCAGTTTGGTGGCTGGCTAATCAGTTATCAGAACATCATATTCCCGACGAGAAAATTGCAATTTATGCAGGTAG
This sequence comes from Methylobacter sp., assembly GCF_036845245.1. Classification (NCBI taxonomy): domain Bacteria; kingdom Pseudomonadati; phylum Pseudomonadota; class Gammaproteobacteria; order Methylococcales; family Methylococcaceae; genus Methylobacter; species Methylobacter sp. The sequence continues at coordinate 15,280 of NZ_DAIUEH010000075.1, read as the reverse complement.
TAATCGTTCAGGGCTATTGATAAATGGCCAATTCAAACGACTGCCGCGCGATGACATTAAACGAATGGTGCGCACTGGAGAATTACGTTTGGTCTTGGGTACTGATGCGGCCAGCGAAGGATTAAACCTGCAACGCTTAGGCACGTTAATCAATCTCGATTTACCGTGGAACCCAACCAGACTGGAACAACGTAAAGGGCGTATCCAGCGCATTGGCCAAATTCGTGATGAAGTATTGCTGTATAACATGCGTTATCGGGGATCAGTTGAAGATCGGGTTCATGAGTTGTTGTCGGAACGTCTGGAAGATATTTTTGAGCTTTTTGGACAGGTGCCGGACATACTTGAAGATGCCTGGGTAGATGTTGCACTCGGCGATGCGCAGGAGGCTCAACGTAAGATTCGTAGTATTCCAAAACGCCATCCGTTTGATGAGCGTTATAGTCAAGTTACTAATATTGACTGGGATAGTTGTAGCAAGGTTTTGGATGCTGGGGGGCGAAGAAAGATATTGACGGGGGGATGGTAGGAAGCTGATTCATCCGGTATTAGTATGGCGCAAGAATCTTTTAGCACATACACCTGACAATAAGTGGCTCAACCGTGTTCACAATCGCACTAAAATTTTATGCTTTTTCTTTGTGTTTTGTATGATAGATTCATGCATTCTTTTTGATAAATAAGATTCTCATTTTGTTAAAAAACTTTTGCTTGCCTGTGTTTTTATGCGGCGTTTTATTCTGGCTGTCACCCGCTTTAAGCTATGCCGATACGTTCGGTGTTGAGGTGAAAAATGCCGAAATTACTTTGCAGGACGATAGCTACGTACTGTCCGCGGACATCGATTATCGACTCAGTGCCAGGGCAAAAGAGGCGCTGCAGAACGGCGTGCCTTTGTTTTGGGATATAAATATCAAGACCTTTCAGCATCGTGACTATTTTTGGGATAAAACACTGGGCAATTCAAGCATTCGTTATCGCATTCAGTATCATGCGTTGCTGAATATGTATCGAGTCAGAAATGAGGGTAGCGGCGAACTGTATAATTTTTCTACGCTGTCCGCGGCGCTGGATTTAATGTCAACGATACGTGATTTTCGGGTAATGGATAAATCAGTTAGTGCGCCGGAAGATCGCTACGCTGTCGGTATAAAAGTAACGTTGGATCGGGACGCCTTGCCTTTGCCGCTACGCCCGATTGCTTATACTAACCCCCAATGGTACTTATCCAGCGATTGGACATTATGGCCTTTGATAAAATAAAACCCCCTATCAGCTTATCGATATTGATCCTGTTTGGCTTGATTTTGCTGTTGTTGCAGCTGATGAGCTCGGCAACGCAGGAGTCATCGGAGCTGAGCGCGATGTATTCATGGCTGCTGTTGGTCAATGCATTGGGATCGGTGGTACTGCTTGGATTGGTCGGCGCTAATATTTATTCGCTGGCTCGGCAGTTAAAAAAACGTGAGGCGGGTTCGAGATTAACCACGCGCATGGTGTCGCTGTTTGTGGTGCTGGCTTTGGCGCCCGCGGCTATTGTGTTTTATTTTTCGATGCAGTTTCTGCATCAGGGTATCGACAGCTGGTTTAACGTAGAAATAGACCGGGCGATGGAAGACGCGCTGGAGCTTAGTCAGGCATCATTGGACCAGCGGATGCGCTGGCATTTGCGGCAAACGCAGCAATTGACCGCGAAGCTGGTGGAATCGTCGGAAACGCTGGCGACGCTGGAAATGGAAAATCTGCGCGAACTTTCCGGCGCGGCCGAAATGACCTTGTTTTCCAAGCAAGGCAGGATTATTGCCTCAAGCAGCATCAATCCGGGCGATATTTTGCCGAGTCTGCCGGACGAGCATACTTGGTTACAGTTGCGGCAGAATGCGGAGTTCGTCGCTTTGGCGCCGGTGCGCGAAGATGAATTGATGATCCGCGTTATCGTGACTGTTAAGGCCAAGGAGCCGCAATATTTACAAGCTTTATACCCGGTGCCGGTAAGAATTGCCGACTTGGCCGATTCGGTGGAGTTTGCCTTTGTGCGTTATCAGGAAATGCATTTTTTAAGGCATTCGTTAAAATTGAGCTTCTCCCTGGCCTTGTCGCTGGTTTTGTTGATGAGCTTGCTGGCGGCTATCTGGGTGGCTTTCATCAGTATCCGGGATATTGTCGCTCCGGTAAAAGCGTTGGTTAAAGGCACGCAGGCCGTCGCTTCCGGGCATTATGACCAGGAATTGCCGGTTATCGCGCAAGATGATTTGGGCTTTTTGGTGGAGTCCTTTAACGAGATGACTCACCGTATCGCCAGGGCCAGCGATGAAACCCGGATGGCCGGTATTGAGGTGGAAAATCAGCGGGCGTACCTGGAAACTATACTGGCGAATTTAACGGCAGGCGTGATCAGTTTCGATGCGGAGCATAAAATACGTACTGCAAATCAGGCAGCTTATAGGATCTTCCGTATTCATGTAAATCAGTTTGTCGGGCGGACTTTGCTAGAACTGATTCAGGATTATGCGGAACTGGCCGAACCGTTAAAATCCATTCAGCGCTTATTAGAGTTAGCCGATGATATTTGGCAGCAGCGGATTGCTTTTTTAGGCCCTAACGGTCGGCAGGAATTGCTGTGCAGAGGCACGCCGCTGTTTTCCCAGGAAGGTCACCGAGTCGGTGCGGTGGTGGTTTTCGATGATGTGACCGACCTGATTCAGGCGCAGAAAAATGCGGCTTGGGGTGAGGTGGCCAGAAGGCTGGCCCATGAAATCAAGAATCCGCTGACACCTATCCAGTTGTCGGCAGAGCGATTGCAGCACAAACTGGCGGATAAGTTGACGGCCGGTGATGCGGATATGTTGCAGCGCTCAACGACAACCATCGTACAACAGGTTGTGGCGATGAAAGAAATGGTCGATGATTTCTCGGAATATGCCAAGCCGTCCAAGAAACAGACGGTAGATATTGATTTGCCGGCCTTGGTTCAGGAGGTGTTGGCGCTTTACGTGGTAAAGTCCGGCGTTAAGTTTAAACTCGATTATGATGCCGGTTTATTGATGATTAAGGGCGACCCGGTTAGTATCAGGCAAGTACTGCATAATCTGATAAAAAACGCACTGGAAGCGATAGGTGACAAGGGCTTAATCGAAATAAGCCTGCACCGGGTACAAAAAAATAATACCGACTTTATTGAAATAGCGCTTTATGATGATGGGCCGGGTATTAAAGATGAGCAAATCGAACAAATTTTTGAGCCCTACGTGACGACCAAGACCAAAGGCACCGGATTAGGCTTGGCGATAGTCAAAAAAATAATAGAAGAACATGGCGGTGCTATTTGGGTCGACACCAGCCGTCGACCGCCAGGGACGGCGGAAGTGTCGCAATCGGGAGGAAATCGATGCGACAAAATGGGAGCGGGATTTATCATTCAGCTTCCGGCGTATAATTTTTGAGGTGCCGTAAAAAATATGAATGCACAAACACCGCGTATATTGGTTGTAGATGATGAGCCGGACATTCGCCGACTGGTCTGTGAAATTCTTGAAGATGAGGGCTATCAGGTCGCTGCGGCCGAGAATGCCGGTGCAGCCAGGGAATTAAAAAAGTCTAAAGCGCCCGATTTGATTCTGCTTGATATTTGGATGCCGGATACCGATGGCATTACTTTATTGAAAGAATGGGTTGCCGAAGAGGCCATGCTTTGCCCTGTGGTTATGATGTCAGGACATGGTTCCGTTGAGGCCGCGGTCGAGGCAACCCGCCTGGGGGCTTATGATTTTCTTGAAAAGCCGTTGTCCTTGGCAAAATTATTATTGATTGTGGAAAGGGCTTTGGAAGCCAGTAGCCTGCAAATAGAAAATGCGGGCCTCAAGCAACAGCTGCACACCGATATTGATCCGGTCGGCAAGAGTGCTACGGTCGCAAGACTCAAAGACCAATTAAAGCGCTTGGCTCAGCATGATGCGAGGGTCTTGTTTGTCGGTGAAGCGGGCGTCGGCAAGGAGATGTATGCCCGGTATCTACATAATAACAGCGCGCATCGTGACGGCCCGTTTGTGGATGTGGCGGTAGGCAGTATATCGCCGGAAAATTCGGCGGTGGAATTTTTCGGTAAAGAGGATGCTGGCAAGATTTATCCGGGGCTATTGGAGCGGGCGCACAAAGGGACGTTGTTTTTGGGTGAGATTTGCGGCATGGACAAGGAAACCCAATTAAGGCTGCTCGGTGCTTTGGAATCCAGTTCTTTCCTGCGGGTAGGCGGTAGCGAGGCGGTTCGTGTCGATGTCCGTGTGGTCGCGTCAACCCGTATTGCGTTGGATGAGGAGGTCAAGGCCGGGCGTTTCCGGCAGGATTTATATTATCTGCTTAATGAGGTTTCGCTCGATATTCAACCGCTTCGGGAACACAGTGAGGATGTGCCGGCATTATTAAGTTTTTACGTCGATTATTTTGTCAATCAAGATAGGCTGCCTTTTCGGAAATTTTCCATGGCGGCGCAAAATTTCTTACGTAATTACAGCTGGCGCGGCAATGTGCGGGAACTGAAAAATCTGGTGCAGCGCTTGATGATTCTGGGGGCTGGCGAAGAGATAGAGATGGATGAGGTGAAAGCGGCTCTGGGGTCGGTGATTGGTGATACTGTTATTTCCCACTCGGTACCTGAGTTTTTTAATCTACCGTTAAAAGAGGCCAGGGACCATTTTGAGAAAGCGTATCTGGAATATCATTTCGAAAGAACCGGCGGCAGTGTTGCTAAATTGTCGGCGGCAGTCGGAATGGAGCGGACACATCTTTATCGTAAGTTACATTCATTGAACATTAAGTTATAATTTAAATAACAGATGAAAGATCCACAACATATGCTTTTTTCATCTAAAAACAAATAAACTTGAAAAAGACGTTAATACTTAGTAGAATCTCGCTCTTTATATTGAGCCTTTAACAGAAAGCCTAAGCAACGATGAAAACATTTAGTGCAAAGCCAGCAGAAGTTAAGCGTGATTGGTACGTGGTCGATGCAGAAGGAAAGACGCTTGGTCGTCTTGCTTCTGAAATTGCGCTTCGCCTTCGCGGTAAACATAAACCAGAATACACACCGCATGTTGATACCGGTGATTACATTATTGTAGTAAATGCAGAGAAAATAGGCGTTACAGGCAATAAAGAAAAAGATAAATTGTATCAGCGCCATACAGGTTATATCGGTAATCTTAAGACTGTTACCTTGGGAAAATTAAGAAAAACTTTCCCTGATCGTATTCTTACTACAGCAGTTAAAGGAATGTTACCTAACAATCCACTGGGTCGTGCAATGTTCAAGAAATTGAAAGTTTATGCAGGTCCTGAACACGATCATCAGGCTCAACAGCCACAAGTATTAGACTTATAAGCGGGTAGATCATGGTAGCAGCAGCTCAGTACTACGGAACAGGTCGTCGTAAATGTGCAATAGCACGCGTTTACGCAACATCAGGTACCGGAAAAATTACTATTAACACAAAAACCATCGAACAATATTTTGGTCGTAAAACCGACCAGATGGTTTCCCGTCAACCATTAGGTTGTGTTGATATGGAAGGTAAATTCGATATCAATATAATCGTTAAAGGCGGAGGCCCATCCGGCCAAGCCGGCGCTATTCGTCATGGTTTGACACGCGCATTGATGGCATACGATGAAGCCCTGCGTCCAGCGCTAAGAAAAGCCGGTTTTGTTACCCGCGATTCACGTATTGTAGAACGCAAAAAAGTGGGTTTACACAAAGCCAGAAAACGTCCGCAGTACTCAAAACGTTAATCGATTATTTCCATGCAGTAGCTCTCATTGTTACTCATGTGAAAATGAAAGGGCTGCATTCGCAAGAGTGCGGCCCTTTTTTTATGGACATTTAAAGAGAGAGAACGGTGAAAGTTTCAATTGTTGTTCCTGTTTATAATGAAGCTGACAATATTAGCGCTTTAATTGCAGAGATTGTTGAGGCTATGAGTGGAGCCGAAGCCTATGAAATTATTTATGTCGATGATGGCAGTAAGGATAATACAGCCGCAGTTCTAAAGCAGATACAACAAGACGTCGGAATGTTACGCGTTATTCATCATCAGCAAAGCTGCGGACAAAGCACCGCCATCTATACCGGCGTAAAAGCGGCAAGCTACACCTGCATCGCCACACTAGATGGCGATGGACAAAATGATCCGGTTGATATTCCTCGATTGTATGAAGCATTAATGCAACAAAGGAAAGTCAACGGTAATCTATGGATGGTAGCCGGATGGAGAAATAAGCGTCATGATTCCGCTTGGCGGCTTTTTTCATCAAAAGTGGCCAACGCTGTGCGTTCCAGACTATTAGGCGATGATACACCGGATACCGGTTGCGGTTTAAAGGTGTTTTTAAGGGATGAGTTTTTGAGGTTGCCGTATTTTGATCATATGCATCGTTTTTTACCCGCATTGATTTTGAGAGCGGGTGGACAGGTGATTTCCGAGCCGGTCAATCACCGAGCCAGAGCTCATGGCTATTCGAAGTATGGGACATTAGACCGGCTTTGGGTAGGAGTTGTCGACATATTAGGCGTGATATGGTTGCAAAAACGCGTAAAGCTGCCGGAGGTAAACGAAATTGAACGTGGATAAAGAAACCATTTGGCTGATCATAGGTTTTGTGGGACAGGCGTTATTTTCGGCTCGATTTATAGTGCAATGGCTTAAAAGCGAACGCGAGAAGAAAAGCGTATTTCCTATCGCTTTTTGGTATTTCAGTATCGGTGGCGGGATTACGTTGCTAGCCTATGCCATCTATCGACAAGATCCGGTTTTTATTGTCGGACAGCTTACCGGCCTGTTCATCTATTTCCGGAACCTCTATTTTGTGGTTCATGAGCGTAAAAATTTAAGTATTGAATAAATCGCTATGTATCAAGTGCTGTCGGTCAGGCTGTGGATTTTCCTTATTTGGGGCGTTTTAACGACCGTTAGCCTTTTTATTCGTCCTTTATTTCCGATTGATGAAACCCGCTATGCCGCCGTCGCGTGGGAAATGTGGTCTAGAAATGATTTTCTTGTTCCTTATTTAAACGGGGAAACCTACAGTCACAAACCCCCGCTGTTATTTTGGTTGATGCAATTAAGTTGGTGGCTGTCTGGTGTCAATGACTGGTCGCTACGTCTGATTTCACCGCTTTTTTCCCTGGCAACAATATTTTTATCCGGCGCAATAGCTCATATTTTATGGCCTGAGCGGAAGCGGGTTGAAGCGCTTGCGCCTCTAATATTGATGGGATTACTTTTTTGGGCAATCTTCACCACATTGACCATGTTCGACATGATGCTGGCTTTTTTTGCATTATTAGGCATCTACAGTCTGCTAAAACTCGTTGATTCGGGTTTATCTGTAAAATACTGGATGCTGCTGGGAATAGCCATAGGGGGTGGTGTTCTGAGCAAAGGCCCGGTAATTTTGTTGCATATTTTGCCTGTCGCGTTGTTGGCTCCCAAGTGCTTAAAAACAGTTTATTTTCGCTGGAAACATTGGTATTTCGGGTTGATGGCCGCGATTTTGATTGGAGCCATGATCGCGTTGCTCTGGGCAATTCCGGCCGGAATTGCCGGTGGTGAAGCTTATAGAAATGAGATTTTTTTGGGGCAGACCAGCGGGCGATTGGTCGAGTCTTTTGCACATCGGTTGCCGTGGTGGTGGTATCTAGAGATTTTGCCGTTATTGTTGTTGCCGTGGCTGCTTTGGAAACCTTTGTGGCTCGGATTACGCAAGCTGATTCATCAGGATTTTGGTATCCATTTTTGTTTGGCTTGGGTGATACCGGTTTTTATCGCATTTTCCCTGGTCAGCGGTAAGCGCATCCATTATTTGTTGCCCTTAGTTCCCGCGATGTCCTTGATATTGGCGCGGGTCGTAGATGAAATAACGGAACCTGAACGTTGGGAACGAGCCCACAATGTTGTGATGGCGGTTTTCGGATTGTTGGGTATAGTGTTAGCGTTGTCGCCTTGGTTAAATGATATTTATCATTGGCGACCCGAGTTATCGTTAATCTCACCTGGGTGGGGCGCTTTGCTGGCTGTTAGTGCGGTAATCTTTGGGGCGGTCAGGGCGAATGGCGCGCAGGATTCTGCTTTATATATCTGTGTGGTCTCCGTTATCGCATTAATAACAGCTTCGGGCGGCTTTTTTGCAGTTAAGGCCGATCGCTACGATACCAAACCCGCCGCTCAGGCAATTGCCGCCTTAATGGATGAAAATAGAGATATTGCTTTTTTCGGCAATAAATATCATGGTCAATATCATTTTGCCGGGCGTCTTAAACGGGCAATTACTGTCGTGCCATACATCGCCGATTTATATGCTTGGGCAAAACATCATCAGACAGGTTATATCATAGTGACCTATAAGGATACTGAGGCATTGCCTTCGTCGCTGATCCGTTATCACTATCCTTTTAAAGGCCAAAATATAGGCTTGATTTCCTGTCAGGTGCTGTTAGCGAACCCTGATCTCAGTGTTGTTCTGAAGCCATAGAGCCGGTAGGATTGCCGATGATCCTGCCAGGAATATTCAGCACAAAAAGTGAATCAGATATCCTTAAGTCAGTTTGATCAGTTGTCCGGTAGCCGCAGACTGCAAAGCGGCAACAATGATTTGGCAATTGGCTTTTGCATCGTCCAGTGACAGCGCGGGAGCATTGCCGTTTAATACACAATCGCTGAAATGCTCGATTTCCAGCCGGAAGTGGTTGGCCGGAGTCAGCCGCTCTTCGTTTTGTTGGCCGTCTTCAGTCCACCATGAAATCACCGGCACATCGGTAGGCGTACACCAGACATTGTGGCATTTAATGCCGCCTTTACTGCCGATGATTTCGTATTCGCAACGCCTTGCGCGTTCAAAGCTGAAATCGAAATGCGCATATTTCCCGTCACTGAAATCAATGATACCGCTGGTTGCTATATCCGCGCCGCTCTCGACATACTTGGCTATGGCGGTTACCGAGGCGGCAGGCTGATCGAAAAACATCCGTGCCGAATGGATTGCATAACATCCGATGTCCCACATCGCACCGCCGCCATTTTCGACATTTTCTGCCAAGCGATACATCCGCGCAGGCCGCATCATGAACGAATAGCTGGACCGCACCGACCTGACTTCTCCGATTATTCCCGAATTGATCAATTCACGCACTCTGGCATGTTGCGGGTGGAAACGGTACATAAAACCTTCCATAACAGTAACTTTATGTCGCTGTGCAGCGGCTTGAATGGCGTCTATGTCGGCAACAGCCAGTGCCATAGGCTTTTCGCACAGTACATGTTTGCCACTCTCAACAGCGCGTAATGTCCATTCGGCGTGTTCGTTATTGGCAAGCGGTAGGTACACTGCATCGATTTCCGGATCATCAAGTAATGCTTCTAGACTGTCATAAGTTTGTACCTGCTGCTGTGGCGCGTACTGTGCCAGCGTTTGTGCGGCGGCTCCCGGACGGCGACTGGCTATGGCAATGAGCTCGGAATTGGAAGCTTCGACGATGGCAGGCATCAGGCGTTCATTGATGCGAGCCGCACCTAAAATACCCCAACGCAGTTTTGTCTTATTATTCATCGGATTTACCTTTAGATATATGGATTCGCTTATTTTAAAAGAGGATGATCTTTCGGTAATTGCCGTGCTATCCATAACGCCAATTTATGCTTCATATTCACCCCGTTTTCCTGGTCAATCGCCAGCGGCTGGATAAGTTGATCATTGACCAGCAGACGATAAAGACATTCCGTCTTATCTTTTGCCGAATCTGTCGTGGAAAATCCTGAATAGCCGCGATTTTTTGCATAATTTTCAGCAACTTCCAGTGCCTTTTTCAGCAGTTGGGGCTCATTTTTTAACTTAGCCATTGATATTTTCCGCAGGGTTACCGATGTTTAAAAAATCCCACTGTTGGTTAATAAAGCCTTGCAGGGGCTGATATTGATCTTTGTAATTCATTTTTTGGCAGTCAGCAATCCAAAAGCCCAGATACAGCCAGTCCAGGCCTTGTTCTTGTGCATATTGAATTTGCCATAACACGGCATAAACACCGGGGCTATTGCTGGAAAATTTTGGATCAAAGAAAGTATAAACGGCAGAAAGAGCATTATAAAGGCGATCTATAATTGCCACGGCGGCAAGTTCACCGGCACAAAAAAATTCTACAAATTGAGTGGTACACCATGAGCTGGTTAAAAACTTAATGTATTCATCGGGGCTGGAGTCTGCCATGCTGCCCTCGGCATGACGTCGATTTTGATAGCGTAGATAAAGGTCATAATGGGCTTGCTCAAAGGCAGCAGGCTTGATTATCACGGTGGTTTGCCGATTTTTTTGCAGGCAACGCTTTTGATTACGGCTGGGCTTAAATTGCGCAACGGGCAAGCGCACCGGGACGCATTGCGAACACTGTGCACATTGAGGACGATAAACGTCGTCGCCGCTACGTCTGAAACCATGAGCAATAAGTTGCGAATAAACGGCGGTATTAAGTTCAAATGACGGGCTAACAAACGCGGTTTGTGCTTGCTTGCCATCCAAATAGCTGCAAGGATGCTGGGCGGTAATCAATAGAGGAATAGAGGCCATGATGGTTGCTATTGAAATTCAAGATCTATGTATCATTTAAAATTAGGCGTCATCATACTCCTCGATGCCTACCTTGTAATGTTAATGCTTGGCAACAAATCCCTTTCCATGCGCTGTTTGTTACGGAAACAGCTATCGTTTTGTTAGCGGGAGAGTCCAATCGGGCCATAACGTAATTGGTAATCAAAATTATAAAGCCGGGCTTAGCGCCGATTCCTGCAATAATACGGTGACAGCGGCAAAATATCGATAAAGGCCGGTTTTGCGCTTAAGTATAAATTCCTTTAGAAGCTGATCGGTATCCGTTTTTTCACCTAAATAACTGATGTTAAGCACGGTCCAGAACCGTCGTGAAAAAGATAGACCGCAGTCTGGAAATATCTTGTTTTGTGCCAGGGAGTCCGCCGTAGGGCTTACTGTGCGAGCCTTGTGAGCTAAGGAACAGGCTTAAACAATGATCATGAAAAGCTGAAGACTTCAATCCTTCATGGTTTAAAAATAAAACCAGCTCACGTTATTTCATGCTCATTGCTAAGGCGCGCACGGCACGCCCTACCCACATCCGTCACGGTCATTCTGTAAAGGGCGTTATCCATTATCAAACCTTCTTTTTGCAGTTTTCTCGGACAATGCGTAACATCAGTAAATAAGTGCGATGAAAAATTGTACTGGCAATACGATTTGCTTTGTTTGGCGATGGTTTCAAGGCGGCCTACTAATCTTAATCTGCCGTTAAGCTGGTGTAACCTGTAGGTATTGTATCGTTTTGGCTATTCATCAGCATGAGCAAGGAGGGCGATCTTTAATAAACCTTTATTTTAGTAAGATTTATTTTCAATAAAATGGGGATTATTATATATAACAAGTAAATTATTCTATTGACCGCACTATTTTCCACAGCAGGAGCTCCATTAAATAAGCTTTAAGAAAGCAGCAAAGAACAGTGTAGGCAAGAGGTGGGAGCTATGATGTATTTAAATAAACCCTTGTTAAAACCGGAAACGGCGATTACTAATAGTGCCAATGAAGTGAAAGAAAATGTTGAGCATTATAATTTTCAAATGGCCAGGAATTTAGAAACCGGTAAAGCCGGGTTGGTTAATATCCTGTCTCAATTTCCTGCTACTGCATTATGTCTACTTTATAAATATGAAACAGACGCTTGCAAGTCTGAACAGACTACCGAAGCGCCTACGGCTGCTTTAGCCAAAATCAAGAGCCATTACTGGCGACTATCATGGATGGCGGCCGCGACTGCTCCAGGCAATAGCCGGTATCTTCTCCATCCGAGGGCAGAAGTATTGCAACCGATAGGGAACCGATGCGACCTGGAAAGTTTGTCGTTTTCAGGCAGAGGTCTCAATCGAGAAGCTGAGGTTGATGAAAAACAGCATTTAACTGAAGCGCTGCAAGCATTCCCTTTTTCAATTGAAGACCTGTTGGAGCTGACCGAATTCATTATTTATGCTTTCAAGACTCAAGATGATTGTTATCAATCAACTAGTCAGAAGGTTAAAAGTCATTCCGATGTGGTTGCTAAACGGCTGGAAGTATCAAGTCGGCGCAGCAAGTCAAATTTGCCTGATATAATGGAAGCCATGCGAGTCAGCCAATTTGATCGGCAATTTCTGTTTTTGTCCTGTGTTGAGATGCAGCGATATGTGACGGATATGATTTGTGCAGAACATCTTTGGTTAAGTTCAAGGCAGGCAATAGCGGAGGCAAACTCAGGTTTGGTTTTATTTATAGCCAATCAGTACAAATGCGGTTTTTTAGATTTTGACGATTTGGTGCAGGAAGGTCAAACCGGTTTATTAAAAGCTATCGATAAATTTGATCATCACTTGGGTTTTCAATTTTCAACTTATGCGGCCTATTGGATCAAACAGGCTATTTCCCGTGCCCTGTCTCGTAGCGAAAGGGTCGTGCGTGTGCCTTGCGAGCAGGTGGCTAATATTCATAAAGTGCTGCGTGCCAAAAATAAATTGCTTTCAAAGACGGGTAAGGAGCCTTCGATTAAAGAATTAACTGAATATTCAAAGATACCCGAGGATCAAATAAATGCTATTTTATCCATGTCGCAAACAGCCGTATCGCTGGAAAATCTGGATGATGAAGAGTCACTAGCACCGATTGATTTTCTAGAACAACAGGCTTTTGCTAATCCGTTTAAAAAAATAGAGCAATCGGATCTTAAGGTTTGGATTGGTAAAGCCATTAAGGTACTTGATCCACGGGAATTCAGGATTATTTGTTGTCATTTTGGTATCAATACCGGAAATGAAATGACTTTACAGGAGATTGGCGCAGAACTTAACTTAACCAGAGAGCGGGTTAGGCAGATTCAGGTTAAGGCGCTCAATAAAATGAAACTCAGCTATGGCCAGCAATTAATGAGTTTTTTATGATTAACGCTCGTTAGTAAGAGGTCGCACCGGTCCTTTCCACCGCGCGACACTTCCGCCATCCATGGCAGTTGTAACCAGGAGATACACATGAAGAAATATATATTTAACGTTCTGATTTTTTGCGTTGTGATTGGCGGAGGATATTTGATTTATGATCGCGTAAAGTCAACGCCTCCGATACAGGATACCTTGGCCTATTCTGATTTTATCAGTAAGGTAAAGCATGGCCAGGTTGAGCGTGTCGAAGTGGCCGGTCAACAGCTTAGCGTTCGAACCTCAGATGGACAGAACTATCAGACCTTTAATCCCGGCGATGGACATTTAATTGACGATCTTTTGAGCGCTGGCGTTCAGATAAGAACTGTGCCTCCCGAACAGGAGACCTTCTTGATGAGGGTCTTCATCTCCTGGTTTCCGATGCTGTTAATGATTTTGGTGCTGATCATTTATATGCGCAGAATGCAAGGCGGCATGGGCGGAGGAGGCTTTGGCAAGAGTAAGGCCAAAATGCTTGAAGAAGACAAAATGACTGTTACCTTTAGCGATGTTGCCGGATGTGAAGAAGCCAAAGAAGACGTGGCCGAGCTGGTTGATTTTTTGGCCGATCCACAGAAATTTCAAAAATTGGGTGGAAAAATACCGCGCGGTATTTTGATGGTTGGCCCTCCTGGAACCGGTAAGACCCTGATCGCCAAAGCCATTGCTGGTGAAGCAGGGGTAAAGTTTTTTACCATTTCAGGTTCGGATTTTGTCGAAATGTTTGTCGGTGTCGGCGCGTCCAGAGTCCGGGATATGTTTGCCCAGGCTAAAGAACACGCGCCTTGCATTATCTTTATTGACGAGATTGATGCGGTCGGTCGCCAACGGGGCGGTCCGGGTATGGGCGGCGGTAATGATGAGCGGGAGCAAACCCTGAATCAGTTACTGGTGGAAATGGATGGCTTTAACGGTAACGAAGGCGTCATCGTTATCGCTGCAACCAACCGTGCCGATGTGCTGGATAAAGCCCTGCTCAGACCGGGCCGTTTCGATCGCCAAGTCAATGTCGGCTTGCCCGATGTGCGTGGCCGCGAACAAATCCTGAATGTGCATATCAAAAAAGTGCCTGCGGCTGCCGACGTCGAATTGAAATATCTTGCAAGGGGAACCCCTGGCTTTTCAGGCGCCGATCTTGCCAATATTATCAATGAAGCCGCGCTTTTTGCCGCCCGTTCCAATAAGCAAGAAGTCAGCATGGCCGATCTTGAAAAAGCCAAAGATAAAATTCTGATGGGCGCAGAACGGCATACTATGGTCATGACCGAAGAGGATAAATTGTTAACCGCTTATCATGAAGCCGGGCATTGTATCGTCGGGCAAAAGTCCCCCGATCATGACGCTGTTTATAAAGTCAGCATCATGCCCAGAGGCAGAGCCTTAGGCATTACTATGTTCCTGCCCGACAGGGATCAATACAGCGCCAGTAAACGCAAGTTGGAAAGTCAAATAGCCAGCTTGTTTGGCGGCCGGATTGCGGAACTGATGATTTACGGTGGTGACCGGGTGACTACGGGCGCATCTAATGATATTGAACGAGCCACGGAATTAGCTCGCAATATGGTTACCCGCTGGGGTTTTTCCGAAAAACTCGGTCCTTTGGTTTATGGCGAGGAAGGCGGTCAACCGTTTATGGGATATCCCGGTACTCAAGGCAGTTCCGTATCCGACAATGTCGCACATCTTATTGATGAAGAAATACGTTCAGTAATAGACCGTAACTATCAACGGGCTGAAACTATTCTGCAGGAAAATATCGTTATCCTGCACAAGATGGCCAATGCCCTGATGAAGTGGGAAACCATCGATCGGTTACAAATTGAGGATTTGATGGCAGGTAAAGATCCTCGTTCGCCTATAGAAGATGAGGATTCGCAAGCGAACAAGCTTTCGGAACCAAGCAGTGGAGTACAAGGAAAAACTGATAAAAAAGCAATTAATGCGACAACCAATAAACCTGCCGGACAGGTTTGATAGGGGTATTTTAAAGAGTGTTGCGGTTGTTAAGTCTTTAAACAATGCCTTCGCTAGTCTTTAGGCGAAGGCATACTGTGCTGATCATTCATTTAGATTGCATTAAACTTTGCAATATCTCATCGATTTGTTGTTTCGCTTGATCCGGGTCTGTTTTTTCTGTGCCCATCTGCTGTTGCATCTGCATTAAATGTTGAGCTAGTGTTTAATTGCATTAATAGCATTAGATATAGGTTATAGTTGGCGTTATG
>NZ_DAIUEH010000074.1:0-20999 GCF_036845245.1 Methylobacter sp. | reverse complement strand
GGCCGCCGCCATGTTTTTTTGGAATTATTTACGCGTTAGCTCTTAATTCACATTTTAGTCCATTATATGAACCCTCCAGCTTTAGCTGGTGGTTGTTCAATAAAAACGGCAGGCAAAGCTTCCGCTCCTGCTCACGCTCCTTATTTACATTCCTGTAGGCAAAAAAAATGCGGCTGGTTAGAGCCGCATTAGAGAAGGATATAAAACTCTGAATTCCGAGGAGGAAATTGCATCTCAAGAGTTGTATATATATTAGTAAAAATACTTAGATAAGGGAATGTGACATATTGTCGCGGTGTATCAATAAGTTGTTTGCAACTTCCTGAGGCTTTGGCTGTAGTTGAAGGCGTCATTACCCATAGAAACATAAGCCATGGATAAACAAGACGCCTAATAAATAATCATATCCCCAATTCCTGGATTTTTCGGGTCAGGGTGTTTCTGCCATAGCCCAATAAAATAGCGGCCTCATGGCGTTTTCCGTGGGTAAAGTTTAACGCTGCTTTTATTAAAATGCTTTCAACAGTGGGAATGATATGTTTGGCGATTTCACCCTCGTTTCCACGCAGTAACTGTTGGTCTATCCAGTTTCTCAGCAATGCTTCCCAGCCGGTTTCGGCAGCATTTTTTTCCGGCGTTGTGTTAAGCAGTTCGGGGGGCAAGTCGTGCAGGTGGATTTCCCGGCCCGAAGCCATCACCGTCAGCCATCGACAGCTGTTTTCCAGTTGCCTTACATTGCCCGGCCAGTCCAGCGTGCTCAAAAAAGCTTCCGCTTCGGGCTTTAAGATTTTAATTTCGGTATTGAGCTCAACAGCCGCCTGATTTAAAAAGTGACGCAGCAGCAAAGGGATGTCCTGTTTACGCTCGCGCAACGGCGGGATGTGGATGCGGATCACGTTTAAGCGATGAAATAAATCTTCCCGAAAACGGCCTTGCTCTACCAGGGTTTCCAGGTTCTGGTGGGTGGCGGCAATAATGCGCACATCGACTTTAACGGAGGTATATGAGCCGACCGGATAGAACTCGCCATCAGCCAATACGCGTAATAGACGGGTTTGCAGTTCGGCGGGCATGTCGCCGATCTCATCAAGAAACAGGGTGCCGCGATCGGCTTGTTCAAAACGACCGGCGCGGCGCGATTGGGCGCCGGTAAATGCGCCTTTTTCATGGCCGAACAATTCCGATTCCATCAGGTCTTTGGGGATCGCGGCCATATTCAGCGCGATAAACGGATTGTTGGCCCTGGGGCTGTGACGATGCAAGGCCTTGGCGACCAGCTCCTTGCCGGTTCCCGATTCGCCGTTGATCAATACGGTAATATGCGACCGGGCCAGTCGGCCTATCGCGCGGAATACTTCCTGCATCGATGGCGCTTCGCCGATGATTTCAGGCGTGGTTTCCTGCGCGGTGGGCGCATCAGCAACCACAGCAATCTGCTGTTGTTTGCTGTGAATGCAGGCTCTATGGGCCAGGTCGACGACTTCTTTAATATCGAAAGGCTTGGGCAGGTATTCGAAAGCGCCGCCGTGAAATGCCGAGACCGCGCTTTCCAGGTCGGAATGGGCGGTCATCACAATAACCGGCAGATGCGGGTGGCTTAATTGAATTTTGTTCAAAAGTTCCAGCCCGTCTATACCGGGCATACGAATATCGGTAATCAGCGCATCGGGTAAATCGTTTTGCAATGCGGTCAGCAAATCGGCCGCACCGGAAAAACTGCGGGTAGTTATATCCGCTTTTTGCAGGGCTTTTTCCACGACCCAGCGTATGGATTTGTCGTCATCAATGATCCAGACAGTTTCGGACTTAGTCATTGCCGGTCTCCCGCAGCGCAATAATGGGTAAGAAGATTGAAAACACTGTGTTTCCAGGTTCACTGGTGCATTCAATCAGCCCGTTATGCTGGTTGATCAGTGCTTGAGCTATCGACAAACCCAGTCCAGTGCCGTCTGCACGTCCGGTAATCATCGGATAAAATATTTGATTCATCATATCGGCGTCGATTCCCGGTCCGTTATCGATAATGTCGCATTTCACCGCCAACTTATAGCGTTTGCGGCCAATGGTCACTTGCCGGTGAACTCGGGTCTTGATAATAATATTGCCTTCGCCATTCAGCGCCTGAACGGCATTTTTGACAATATTTAAAATAGCCTGAATTAACTGGTCTTTATCCGCCAATATGTCGGGGATACTGGGGTCGTAGTCGGATTTAATGGTGAGGCTGGATTCGACTTGAACCAGTTGCCTGACTCGTTCCAGCACTTCGTGAATATTAATGGCTTTTTTATTGGGTAGTTTGTTGGGGCCCAGCATTTTATCCATTAAGCCTTGCAGGCGATCGGATTCGGCAATGATAATCCGGGTATATTCCTTGAGATCCGGGTCGTTCAATTCCAGATCCAGCAACTGCGCCGCACCGCGCAAGCCGCCTAAAGGGTTTTTGATTTCATGCGCCAAGCCCCTGACCAGCAATCTGGCAGTGTTCTGCTGGGTTAATAGCCGTTCTTCCTTGGATATGCGCAGGTGATTATCCACTTGCTGCAATTCGACCAAAATTTCGTTGACGCGCTCATTTTTTAATAACGGCGTTGCACTCAAATTGATCGTAACGGTGTGGCTCATACGATCCAGCGCCAACTCACGATCTACCAGTGGTTCCGCCATGGTCAGGCATTGCTGTAGATTCATCAGCAGGGCGGGATCGGAAGATTTGAATAACTCATTAGCGCCGAGACCTACCAAGTGACGGGAGCTGTCGGCAAGCAGGATTTCTCCGGCGGAATTAATGTAAGTGAGGTTTAAATTGCGATCAAACAATAAGATTGCGCCGTTAAGGTGATCCAGTATACGTTTATGCATAGTTTGCTTTAAAGTCGTTTAAAGTAAGGGCGTTATAATTTACGTAGCAATTTGTAGGCCGACAATGAGAACGGGCGCGAGCTTGGATGCTTATCTATTGCTATGCACTATTATCGCTCGATTAACTGAGGCGTTGGATTATTTGCGCACCATTTTAGCGCATAAATTTTGTGTTTTTAGGGTTTATATTCGGGAAAGCATTAAAGCCGGTAGGCGGCATGTTGCTTGCTATGGAATTAAAAGCAGCAAAGTAAACGAATATCCGGGCGGGTATCAGTAAATTTGCCTCTATAACTTTCAATTATTAAGGAATACAGATGAAAAAACGCTTGGTCGTCATCGGCAACGGCATGGCGGGTATGCGTACCGTAGAAGAACTGTTAAGTGCTGCACCGAATAAATACGACATTACCGTGTTCGGCGCCGAGCCTTATGGCAACTATAACCGCATCATGCTGTCCTCGGTACTGTGCGGCGAAAAAACCATTGAAGACATTGTTATCAATAACCGTCAGTGGTACATCGATAACGGCATAACCCTGTATGCCGGCGAAGATAAAACCGCGGTGCGGATAGACCGTAAAAACAAAAAAGTCTATGCGCAAGACGGTACATTCGCCGGCTATGACCGGCTATTAATTGCTACCGGTTCCAAAGCCGTTGCGCCGACGATTCCCGGGAATGGCTTGGAGGGCGTCATCAGTTTTCGGGATATTGTCGATGTCAACAAAATGCTGGCTTACAGCCGTAGCCATAATAAAGCCGTGGTTTTGGGCGGCGGGCTGTTAGGGCTGGAAGCCGCCAACGGCCTGGTTTCAAGGGGAATGGATGTGACCGTGGTGCATAGCAATGAAATCTTGTTGAACCGGCAAATGGACAGGGCCGCAGCAAAAATGCTGCAAACCGAACTGGAACAGCGCGGCCTGAAATTTAAAATGGCCGCCAAACTCAAGCAATTGTCCGGTGATGAGCAGGGCCATGTTACAACGGTAAGCTTCGAAGACGGCAGCCGACTCGAATGCGATCTATTCGTTGCTGCAATCGGTGTGCGCCCCAATATAGAGCTGGCTCATGAAGCGGGGATTTATTGCGAGCGCGGCATCGTAGTCAACGATACCTTGCAAAGTTACGACCCCAGCATTTACGCGGTCGGAGAATGCATCCAGCATCGCGGCGCCACCTTTGGCCTGGTTGCCCCGCTGTTTGAGCAAGCCAAAGTCTGCGCCAATCATCTCAGTGCCCATGGCGCGGCGGAATATATCACTTTGCCGACTGCGACCAAGCTCAAAGTAACCGGCATTAACCTGTTTTCGATCGGGGATTTTCAAGGTGATGTAAACAGTGAAAGCGTCCATTTTACCGATCCCGCTTTAGGTATTTACAAGAAACTGGTCATCAAGGCAAACAAGCTGATTGGCGCAGTGTTGTATGGCGATACGGCCGATGGCGGCTGGTATCAGGAATTGCTGGAAAAGGAAGACACTATTACCGGGATAAGGGATGTCCTGATTTTCGGCAAAGTTTACGCAACGTCAGCTTAATTCATTTCACCACGAAGACACGAAGAACACGAAGATAAAAAACTTCGTGTTCTTCGTGTCTTCGTGGTGAATTAACTTATTTATATTCAAACCGTTTTAATGAATAAATCTATCCAAACCACTTGCCCCTACTGCGGCGTAGGCTGCGGAATTAGCGCGAAAGTCGATGAGGCGCATCATCGACTTAAAATCAGCGGCGATACCGCGCACCCGGCTAATTTCGGGCGGCTTTGTTCCAAAGGCTCGGCGCTCGGCGAAACCGTTGAACTCAAAGGGCGGCTGTTGCAGCCGAAAGTCTACGGGCGTGAAACCAGTTGGGCGGAAGCGCTGGATTTGGTGGCCGATTCCTTTATCAATACCATTAAAAAATACGGTGCGGATGCGGTCGCGATTTACGGTTCCGGGCAATTGCTGACCGAAGATTATTATGTCGCCAACAAGCTGATGAAAGGCTTTATCGGCAGCGGCAATATGGATACCAACAGCCGCTTGTGCATGTCGTCTTCGGTAGCCGGGCATAAACGCGCCTTCGGTTCCGATACCGTGCCGGGCTGTTATGAAGACTTTGAACAGGCGGAAATGATCATACTGATCGGCTCAAATGCCGCCTGGTGCCATCCGGTCAGTTTTCAGCGGATACGCGCGGCAAAAGAAGCCAATCCGGCGTTAAAAATTGTGGTCATCGATCCGCGCCGTACCGCCAGTTGCGACATCGCCGATTTGCATTTAGCGCTGGCGAGCGGCAGTGACGCGGCCTTGTTTAACGGTTTGCTGCATTTTTTGAATGAGCAAAACGCACTGGATTCGGCTTATATAAAAGCCCATACCGAAGGCTTTACTGAAGCCCTGAATGCAGCCGCCATCGATATTGAACAGGTTGCAAAGGCGTGCCGGTTAAATAAGGACGACCTGCACCGTTTCTATCAATGGTTTGCCGGACATGAAAAAGTCATCAGCCTGTATAGTCAAGGCATCAATCAATCATCATCCGGCACCGACAAGGTCAACGCGATCATCAACTGTCACTTGGCGACCGGCAGAATCGGCAAGCCAGGCATGGGACCGTTTTCGCTGACCGGACAGCCTAATGCGATGGGCGGTCGCGAAGTCGGCGGCTTGTCGCATCAATTGGCCGCGCATATGGATTTTTCCTATGCCGACGATATAGATCGGGTCGCACGGTTTTGGAATACCCAGAACATTGCTCAAAAGCCCGGTTATCCCGCCGTGGAACTGTTCGACGCCATTTACGACGGAAAGGTCAAAGCGGTGTGGATTATGGGCACCAATCCCGTGGTCAGTTTGCCCAACGCGGACAAAGTCAAACAAGCCTTGAAGGGCTGCGACTTTGTCGTGGTGTCCGATTGTATCGCCGATACCGATACCACCGACTTGGCTCATGTGCTGCTACCGGCGCAAGGCTGGAGCGAAAAAGACGGTACCGTAACCAATTCCGAGCGGCGCATTTCACGCCAGCGAGCCTTATTTAAACCGGCAGGCAGCACCAAGCCCGATTGGTGGATTATCACCCAGGTAGCACGGCGCATGGGTTTCGAGCAGGCGTTTCATTATCAAAGCCCGGTGGAGATTTTTCGCGAGCACGCTGCGCTGTCCGGCTTTGAAAATAACGGCTTGCGCGATTTCGATATATCGGCCTTTGCGGACATTGCCCCGCTTGATTACGATCAATTGCAGCCGACCCAATGGCCGGTTAATCAGGCTTATCCGCAGGGCAGGGCGAGGCTGTTCGAGGATGGGCAGTTTTTTACCGGATCGGGCAAAGCCCAATTTATTGCGATTATGCCGCGCGCTCCGGTCAATCAGCCGGATCAGGATTATCCGCTGATTTTAAATACCGGTCGTTTGCGCGACCAGTGGCACACGATGACGCGCACGGCCATTGCGGCGAAGTTAAACCAACATAAGCCTGAGCCTTTTGTCGAAGTGCATCCGGACGATGCCGAGGGCTTGGATACAAACAGTCTTGCAACTATAGAAAGCCGTTGGGGATCAATGATCGCGCGGGTGCAAATCACCGACAGCCAACTGCCGGGCAATATCTTTGTACCTATGCACTGGACCGAACAATACGCCGGGCGCGGACGCATGGGCGCGTTAGTGAATGCGGTGGTCGACCCGGTTTCCAACCAGCCGGAAAGCAAGCATACGCCGGTGCGCATCAAAGCCTATCAACCCGCTTGGCAGGGTTTTATCCTGTCCCGTTGCGAGTTAAACATGATTGCGCCGGAGTATTGGGTGAAAATCAAAGGCGAACTCTATTATCGTTACGAACTGGCCGGAATGACTTTGCCTGAAAACTGGCGGGAATGGGCGCAAAAAATTTTTAGCGACAGCGATGGCGGAAGCACCCAGTGGCAGGAATATCAGGATTCCGCTCGGGGTAATTACAGAGCCGCGCGTATCGTGAACAATCAGCTCGAAAGCATTGTTGCTATCGCGACAGAGTCCGCGCTGCCGGAGCGCAACTGGCTGACCGGCTTGTTTGCAAAAGCGGAACTGGAAAAAGCGGAACGCATGGCGTTATTGACCGGCAGGCCGCCATTGGGTGGTGTTGATGTCGGTACTATCGTTTGCGCCTGTTTCAATGTCGGGGAAAAAACCATCCAGGCTGCGATCAAGGAAAAGGGCCTGAAAACGCATCAGGAAGTTGGCCGTTGCCTGAAAGCCGGAACCAATTGCGGTTCTTGTGTGCCGGAGATCAAGGCGTTGTTGTGAGGAAAAAGCTGACCGTTTATCAAGTTGGGTAGTGAGCACTAAAGCTACACTACCCAAGTCCGAATTATTTAATTAGAGCACACCGTGGCGATTCTGGTTTTTACCGGGATATTGTTCGAATTAAGGCCGGGCGTTTGACCGTGAAGATCGAAAGCAAGCATCACTTTGGGGCTGAAAATCAAGCAATGTGTTGAGCCGCCAAAATGGAAAGTGCCTAACGAATCGCCTTTGTTGACATGTTGTCCCACTTCAACAGTGATATCGCAACTGGAAACCTCAGCCATGCCGACAGGCATAAAGCACATCAGCCCTATATCGGGATTATCCGCTTCGATAAAGATAAGAGCCCGGGTCGCCACTTCGGTAATATAGCCTTGCGAATCATTAGGGCCTGAAGGGTCGAAACCTTCCGACAAGGCTTCGGCATAATAGCTGCCGTCCTGCACATAGGCTTTTACAATCGTTCCGCTTACCGGACTGTGCCAGCGGTGATAGCTTTTTGCGCTGAGGAAGGCTTGATAGACCGTCCCGCCTACAAAATTCCCGGTGTATTCGTCATTCGCCAGCATGTGCTCCAGCGAATAAGGCTGGGCTTTAATCCAGAACGTGTCGCGTAGCTGTACGCCGTAGGCGACTCGGTAAGGCGCCGATTCGCAGGCATTGACGATAACGCTGTCGTCATCCGGCGATGCGACCGGACGCCTACCTTCGTTAAATTCCCTGGTGAAGAAGGAATCCCATGAGGTAAAGCCCCAATACGGCAGGTCGGTATTGCATTGGAAGTTATAAACAAAATTATCCTTGGGGTTTTTAGGATCGTCACCTTGGCCGTAAAAAGGGTCCATCAGTGCTAAAGCATCCAGCGCAGCCGGGCTAAACCAGCCTCCCGGATCGGAATTCAACGCATAACAAGAGGCATCGGACTTAAGAAAGCCGCCCCATTGATTAAGAATCGCCTTTAACTGCGCATTGACCTTATCGTTCAAAAACGCGGCAAATCCGCCTATCGTGCCCATGGACCAATCCAGGATGGCATTGATCGGAAAACCGACCAATCCTGTTTCGTTAAACGCCGGAGTCCTGGTTATGATGATGTTCATCAAGCGCAACATTTGTTCGTAGTTTTTTACCTGTGGTTTTCCGGTAGGGCTTTTATTGTAAGGCGGTCTTTTGGGCACCTGAGTGAACATCTGGTTAAAGTACATGAAGATTTCCGGATCTTGCTCAATGAGCTGTTTAAATTGCTCTATAACAGGATGCAACGGCTTCAGCTGTCCTTTTGCCTCCAGATCATCTATTTCCTGGATAATATCCTCCAGCCAGTTGTCCAGAATTTTCTGATCCGATGGCAGCCATTCGCCCACACGAAACGGTATTACTTCAGTCGTTGTCATTTTTAACCTCTTGAAATGCCGTGGCAATGAAATTGGAGTTAGGCGAGCCGCCACTTAGTCCGCCTAACTGTTCGCAGTTGATTTTTAGGTGAATTACCCCAAAAGTACGAGAAAAGATTGTGGTGTAAAAAGCGGCGGATGTATGTCAGTAAAGACTGATTTTTTCGTAAGCCTTGGATTGATTTTGAGAGTCATTGTGAATTAATTGAGGTAGTGTTGGATGAGGGAAAAGGATAGGGTTTGCATCCTGTGCAGGGCTTTTACTATAAAACCCGTTAAATTCAACGCCCACGGAATCAATATGTTGGCTTACTATGCAAGCCGTTTATTAGCGGTTATGATGGCGTCCGGCGCCGTCGACGTATTATCGGAATTTAAAGTCGTAGTCAGGGATACGAAGGCAGCTTGACTGCTTTAGCTGGTTAATAGGACATTATTATTTAGCGGGCGGTAAAAAAATTTCCATTAATCGCTGTGCGACTTTAATGATGGTAATCCACTATAAACTTCAATAACAATCAGGAGATAATCATGGCAGTATCACTTACGAAAGGCGGTAACGTTAATCTCAGCAAAGAATCCCCAGGGTTGAATAAAATCACGGTGGGCTTAGGTTGGGATGCCCGCGCAACCGATGGCGCGGCGTTTGATTTAGATGCCAGCGCCTTTCTGGTTAAAATGGACGGTAAAGTCCGCTCAGACAGTGATTTTTGTTTTTACAATAATAAAGTGGTCGGCGATGGC
The DNA here is from genome assembly GCF_036845245.1 of Methylobacter sp. Classification (NCBI taxonomy): domain Bacteria; kingdom Pseudomonadati; phylum Pseudomonadota; class Gammaproteobacteria; order Methylococcales; family Methylococcaceae; genus Methylobacter; species Methylobacter sp. The sequence goes on along the minus strand of NZ_DAIUEH010000074.1, from coordinate 11,722 downwards.
TCGGTTCAACACATGGGTGACAATACCACCGGCGCAGGTGATGGCGATGATGAAACCGTCAAGGTTGAATTATCCAAAGTACCGGCTGACCTGGACAAAATCGTGTTCGCGGTGACAATACATGAGGCCGACGTGCGCAAACAGAATTTTGGTCAAGTCAACCATGCTTATATTCGTATTACCAACCAGGACGGCGGCGCAGAAATTGCCCGTTATGATTTGAGCGAAGACGCCTCAATTGAGACAGCCATGATTTTCGGTGAAATCTATCGAGTCGGCACAGACTGGAAGTTTAAAGCCGTTGGCCAAGGTTTTGCCGGTGGGCTTGGACCTTTGGCCGCTTCTTTCGGGGTTAATGTTTAATTACAGTTTATAAAAGGGCTGGCGTTTAAACCCTCATAGTAATCAATTTAAGATATATCACCACGAATTATGGCAGCCGGACGGGGGCATGTTGACCTGTCCGATAGAGTCGCTTAACTCAGACATCGCAGAAACCTCGTTCCGCTTGGTAGACGCGAGAATAAGCTTGGCTTTACTTCGTGGTGGATGAAAAGATCTGTTTAAGCTGATGCATAGGGGGCTGTGCGACAGCCCTCCTACAAAATCGAATCCCTAATCATCAAGAGCAATACTGATGTTGACGCGTTTGCATAACACCAGTGCTGTTCATTTATCGAGGTAATATGTATGGCTATTAATTTACAAAAAGGACAAAAAATATCTTTGTCCAAAGAATCCGGCGGCACGCTGAGCAAGGTTGTCATGGGCTTGGGCTGGGATGCTAAAAAAGTTCCCGTCAGCATGTTAAAAGGCTTGTTTGGCGGCGGAAGCAGCGAATCCGCCATTGACCTGGACGCTTCTTGCGTACTGTTTGACGATCAAAACAAAGTCGTCGATACCATTTATTTCGGACAGCTGAAAAGCCGCGACGGCAGCATTATACATACCGGCGACAACCGTTCCGGCGCCGGTGACGGCGACGACGAACAAATCAAGGTGGATTTGGATAAAGTGCCTGCCAATGTCAAGTCGCTGGTATTTACCGTTAACTCTTTTTCCGGCCAGACTTTTGATCAAGTTGAAAACGCATATTGCCGCATAGTCGACAGCAGCAATAATGCGGAAGTTGCCCGTTACACCCTGAGTTCGCAAGGTCCCCATACCGCGCAAATCATGGCGAAAGTGTACCGGCATAACGGTGAATGGAAAATGCATGCGATAGGCGAAAATGGCGTAGGTCGGACCATTGATGCGTTGCTGCCGCAAATTATCGTCCATTTGTAAGCATCGATGAGAATTTGGTTTAATCTTACATTTTCGACTATACACGCCGTATTTAGAAATCTTCGCCAGTCGGCTCCGGCTGGCGAAATCACCCTGATTTGCACCCACACCCATGCCCATGCGGCCGCCTTTCTGGCTGCGGATGAGAGTTATCTTGAACCTGCCGAACTCACCGGGCAAGCGTATCTTGAATGGTGCGTGCATTTTTGCCGGCAGCACAATATCCGGTTATTTTGGCCCGGCAAAGAAGCGGCATATATCAGTAAGCACCATGAATTTTTTCAGGCGATTGGTGTACAGGTGCTGTCGGTTGCCAATTTTGATACGTTGACTTTATTCCATGACAAGGCGAACTTTTATAACGACTTGAGTGCAGAAGTTGCGAAAACCATGGATTTTATCGCCGTTAATAATCGCGATGCGTTCGATAGCGCAGTTGCTGAGTTATCGGTAAAGCATCAAACATTGTGCGTTAAACCGGCGGTTTCGGTGTTCGGCCTGGGTTTTCGGGTGTTGGATACCCAGCGCGACAGCATTACCCAGATACTGAAAGGCGTTGAATACCAGATCCCACTGCAAGAATTGCGGCAGGGCATGACTCATACCCCGGAATTTGCCACCTTGTTGATCATGGAACATCTGGGCGGGCCTGAATGGAGCGTCGATTGCGCAGGGCGGCACGGCGAATTGCTGTGCGCCGTGCAACGCAAAAAATCGCAACGGGCAGGCGGCGGGCAAACCATCGATAACAATGCCGAGATTGACGGCATGGTGATAAGATTAACCGCTCACTACCGGCTCAACGGCTTGTTTAATATTCAGTTCAAGGAAGGCGTGCACGGCGTACGTTTATTGGAAATCAATCCCCGACCTTCAGGCGGTTTCGGCATGGCCTGTTTATCCGGTGCAAACTTGGCCTATATCGCGTTGCAGAGCATTAAAAGCGAACCATTCCAGCGACCGACCATTCGTTATGGACTCAGGGTGACTGAGATTAATACGCCGGTGGTGATGCTGTGACTGGCATTTATAAAAATGAAAGGTAAACAATGGCTAAAATTGAAGGTATTCGGGTAAAGAATTTCCGGGCATTGAAAGATGTAACTTTGGGAAGATTGTGGAATCAACAGAAATCAGAGCCGCTTACTCCTATGACGGTTGTCATTGGTAAAAACGGTGTAGGAAAAAGTACTCTGTTTGATGTCTTCGGTTTTTTAGCTGACGCGCTTAGATTTGGCGTAGAGGAAGCTTGTGATTTGCGCGGACGTGGTGGATTTAAAAAAATACGCTCCCAAGGACAAACAGGAGCTATTGAATTTGAAATCTATTACAAAGAAGAAGGCAATGCTCGTCCCATTACCTATGAAATGTCTATTAATGTGGATGACTCTGGTCGACCTTTCGTGCAAAAAGAACGATTGAGACAACGACGTAAAAATCAGAAAAGTGGTTGGCCTTTTTCATTTTTAATATTAGAAAATGGTAAAGGTATTGCCTGGAAAAGTGAAACTGAAGGTATTGATGAAAACAAAAAGGAATTTGATTTTGATGATTTTTTTAAATCATTTTTAAAGGAAGAAAGTAAAGAGACTGAAGTTGTGGAGCTTGCTGATAAAAGAAAGCTTGGTATTGCCACGTTAGGTTCTTTAAAGCAACATTCAAGAATTTCTATTTTTCGCCAGTTTATAGAAGGCTGGTATCTAAGCTATTTCACTCCAAATTCAGCTAGAAGTTTGCTTCTTGCTGGCCCTCAAAAACATCTGAATATTCTTGGGGACAATTTAGGTAATGTTGTGCAATTCATGGAGAGGGAACACAAGGATCGATTTAAGAAAGTATTAGATCGTATCGCAAAAAAAATTCCCGGCATTGACAAAATTGATACTGATGAAACCGCTGATGGGCGATTGCTTTTGCGCTTCAACGATAAAGGTTTTCAAGATCCGTTTTATGCACAGCAAATGTCTGATGGCACGTTAAAAGTGTTCGCTTATTTGCTTTTATTGGAAGATCCTACACCGCCTCCGTTTTTGTGTATTGAGGAGCCGGAAAACGGCTTGTATCACAAACTGTTGGAAACACTAGCTAAGGAGTTTCGAGAGCATGCAACAGGACGCAAAGGTGGATCTCAGGTTTTTATCACTACGCACCAGCCTTACCTTGTTGATGCGCTTGAACCGAATGAAGTTTGGATTTTGGAAAAAGGTACCGATGGTTTTTCGATTATCCGACGAGCTAGTGATGACGAAGTTGTAAAAAACATGGTGGCAGAAGGTCTGCCATTAGGCGGACTTTGGTATAGCGATTATTTGGATGCAAGGTAGAACCATGCACTTTGAAATACTCGTGGAAGACCATTCAGGTAAGAAAATGTTAGATATTCTTATACCCAAAATCATTGGCGATAAGCATACTTTCAGGATTATTGACTATAAAGGGATTGGTCGAATCCCCAAAAATATGAAGCCAGGAGCAGATCCAAGCAAACGTATCTTACTGGCTAATTTACCAAGATTATTAACTGGTTATGGAAGATCCTGGTCGCCAGGATATGCGGCGGTTATAGTTGTTTGTGATCTCGATGACAAATGTCTGAAAAGTTTTCGGAGTGAACTCATTGAACTGTTGAATACCTGTAATCCTCGCCCAGAAGCCCGTTTTTGTATCGCTGTTGAAGAAGGTGAAGCCTGGTTTCTTGGCGATATTTCAGCCATAAAGCAAGCCTACCCAAAAGCCAAAGATGCTGTACTGAATGCCTATGTTAGCGACTCAATTTGTGGAGCATGGGAGCGGCTTGCTGATGCTGTCTATAAAGGTGGATGCCAACGCCTTTCAGGTTTGGGGTGGCAAATGGTAGGAGCTGAGAAATCCGAATGGGCTGAGAACATTACCCCACACATGAGTTTGGATAACAACACGTCGCCAAGCTTTAACTATTTTCTGGGGAAGCTCCGGGAATTGGCGGAAGTGAATTGATAAAACTTATGGAATGATTTCACAATAAACTATGCTAAAAACATTAACCATAGAATTAGACACCGGAACCCTGCATCTTGATGTAGAACCCGGACATATCCCGCTTAACCGGTTACTGGGTTTCGCGGCCAGAGTCAGCAGCAAGCGTAAATTTTTATTGGTCAGCAAGGTATTGGGCAAGCATTACCCGGTATCGCCAAAGCTGATGAGCTGGTCGTATCGCGCCTTGGCTCGGGCGGTGTTAAAACGCGATGTAGGCTCGGGTTCGCTGTGGATCGGCATGGCGGAAACCGCAACCGGCCTGGGTTACGGCGTTTTTGAAGCGGCCTGCCGCGAAGGCGCGGAGCAAGTCTTGTTTATTCAGACCACCCGTTATCATCTGGATGGCATCGAACGGCTTGAGTTTGAAGAAGCTCATAGTCATGCTACTGACTTTTTTTTGTATTATCCTGAGCAGCGAAAACACCGGGATCAATTTTTAATGGCCGAAACACTGGTCTTAATCGACGATGAAATCAGTACCGGAAAAACTTTTTTACGTTTGATTAAAGCCTACCAACAAGTTAATCCCGGTTTGCGTAAAGTGTTTATTGTCAGTTTGGTCAATTTTGCTCATCCCGATGACCGCTCTGTTTTGGAAGATCAAGCCGGTGTGGCGGTGGAATGGGTGTGTTTCAGGCAGGGACGCATGCGTTTTGAGGACAAGCAGAACGACGCCATTGACAGTATCACCGTCAATGTCTCGGGTAACGGCGCCTGTAAAAAAGCGTTGTTGGCCTGGCCGGGCCGATTGGGCTTGGATGCGCCGATTAGCCTGGAAAGCCATGTGGTCGAACAGTTATGTGGGAGCGGTTTTAACCGCGATCAACAACGCCCGGTTCTGGTCTTAGGCACAGGCGAATGCAACGCCCCGGCCTATCTGCTGGGACGCGAATTGGAACGCCAAGGCCTTAAGGTCAAGGTGCAAAGCACCACGCGCTCGCCGATTCATCAAGGCAACGATATTGGCCGGGTGTGCCAATTTAAAGACAACTATGACGACGGCATCCCTAACTTTATTTATAACCTGAATCACGACGATTACGCTGACATTATTCTTTGTCATGAAACGCCGCTGTGCGAGTCGTTAAACGACCGGCTGCACGCATGGCGAGCCATTAGCGCAAGATTCGAACTTCAACCGGACAGCCCAAACCATGCAAAGCTATATTTTTCTAGACCTTGACGACACGCTGTTCCAGACTTTGAGGAAATGCGCTCCAGGTGCGGATTTGCAAGTGCGGGCTTTTTTGCCGGACGGAACGGCCAATTCGTTCGCCACGCAAAAGCAGCGATGGTTGTGGCATTGGTTGTCCAAAGGCTTCAAGATCGTGCCGGTGACGGCGCGTGATGTTCACGCCTTTGAGCGTGTCAACCTGCCGTTCCAGGAAGAAGTGGTGTTGAATCACGGCGCAGTCATTTTGGACAAGCAGCGCATTGTCGATAAGGTATGGATGGACCGCATCATGCAGGCTTTGCCTATGTACCATCAAAAGTTACTGGAGGTGTGGGCCGAGGTCGAGCTTTATGCAACGCGCCATTGCGGTTTTAAACCCCGTCTGGTCAACGATTTCGACACAATCTGGTACGGCGTCATTAAACATAGCGACGGTACCGAAGCGATATTGAAAACGCTGCTGGATCAGGTCATCATGCCGCATCCGCATGTTGTTGACGGCAGCCTGTACTGGCATTTGAACGGTAACAACCTTGCGCTATTACCGAAAATCATCAACAAGGAAAGCGCAGTGAGTTACCTGCTGGAAGGCTACAGAAAACAGCATCCCGAATTGTTAACCTTTGGCGCCGGCGACAGCAAGACCGATGCGCCGTTTATGGCGTTATGTGATTACGCATTAATTCCCAAAAACACCCAGCTGTTTCAGACGCTGGCTTTAGCCGAAACAGCATAAATGACAAACCCTTTCACAGGCAGTTACAGCACGGATGATGTACAGTTTCTGTTAAGACCGATGGCTATGCCTGATACGCCGGTCCATATCAAAGAAACCTTAATTCAATCCGGCCAGAAGCATTATTCCCAGATGCTGACTCATGAGTCGGTGCCGTCGGAAAATTATTTGCAACTGTTTTACCAAGCGATGGCTTTAAATCAGCAACGCATGGCGGAACATTTACTGGTCTTGGCAAAGCGCATATTGGACACGCGACCCGATGGCGTTACCCTGGTTTCACTGGCGCGAGCCGGAACGCCGGTCGGCGTATTGCTCAAACATGTGCTCAAACGCCATTTCAATACCGAGGCGAAACATTATTCCATTTCGATACTGCGCGATGTCGGTATCGATCAAAATGCCTTGCGTCATATCTTGCGAAACCATGCGCCGGAGTCATTGGTTTTTGTCGACGGATGGACCGGGAAGGGCGTCATTGCGCAGCAGTTAAACACCAGCTTACAGGCTTTTGCCGTTACTGACGGCGTGACTATCCCGGCTGAATTGTATGTGCTGGCTGATTTGTCCGGCAGCGCGGCGGTTGCCGCTTGCTCAGAGGATTATTTGATCCCCTCGTGCATCCTGAATGCCACCGTATCGGGACTGGTCAGCCGGTCGGTTTACGATCCGCAATTAGCCGCGCCGACCGATTTTCACGGTTGCGTTTATTACCGGCAGTTTGAACAACACGATTTATCCCGTTATTTCATTGACACGATGCTGGCTTGCGTTGAACATGCGTGGCAAGAATGCCAGGGCGGGTTTGAAAGCTGTTCGCATGACCGGCTGCAATTACAAGGTATATCCCAAGCGCTGTTGAACTGGGTGAGTGAACGTTACTGCATTGGACAACATAATTACATTAAACCCGGTATCGGCGAGGCGACGCGGGTTCTATTGCGCCGCGAAGCGCAGATATTGCTGTTACAGGATTTGGATTGCGAGGCTACGCAGCATTTGCGTTGGCTGGCCGAATCCCGCTCTATTCCGATAGATGTCGTTACCGATCTGCCGTATCGGGCGGTGGCGTTAATTAAACGATTGCATGGACGCAGGAGGTAGAGTCATGCACGAGCAATTACCGGGAGATGCCATTATGAACACAGCGCCAAAATCTATTTCACCTTGGTGTTTAGGTGCGTCACTGTATATGCCCGCACATCGGCTCGATCTTATGGATTGCGCTAATGGCGAAAAGTTGGAAACTGTTCGCTCGATGATTTTTTGTACCGAAGACGCCGTATCGCATGCCGAGCTAAACAGCAGCCTGCGTCATTTAGGACTTTGTTTGCAGGGTTTCAGGGATACGCCGAATCGATTCCGTTTTATTCGCGCCAGGAATCCGGAAATTTTGGCCCGTCTGCTGGATCTGCCCGATATTGAAAAAATCGATGGCTTTGTGTTGCCGAAATTTAACGAAAGTAATTTTCACGCTTATTTCGACCAATTGCAGGATACATCGTTTAAGGTCATGCCGACCCTGGAAACCAGGGATGTGTTTGATGTCGGCGCAATGAATGAGTTACGTCAGGGTCTATTACAGCACGATATTTTTTTGCGGATATTAATGCTCCGGATTGGCGGCAACGACTTGATGAATCTTTTAGGTATCCGGCGGCCAAGGAATATGACCTTGTACGAAACACCGCTGGGTCATGCGATAGCTCAGCTGGTGATGGTGTTTAAGCCTTACGGCTTTTCATTGGCGGCGCCGGTGTTTGAATACCTGGAAGATGCCGTCACTCTGCAAAAAGAGATTCAACTGGATCTGGCGCATGGCTTGATAGGTAAAACAGCCATTCATCCCAGCCAAGTACCGGTTATTGAAGCGATGTACGGCGTCAATAATGAAGACTATGAAATGGCGCTCGCATTGAATCAAAGCGCGTCGCCTGCTGTGTTCAGGATGCACAACGCGATGTGCGAAGTGGAAACGCATAAGCAATGGGGACGGGATATTATCGATAGGCGGCAGCGCTACGGCGACAGGCGAGCGCTCGTCTTGCCGGAATATAGCGAATTGTCTTTTTAAGCGGCATTACAAAAATAAATATTGCTTACGATTTGGGCTTAAATTGGATCGCAGGCAGCAAGTCACTGCCATTAAGTTAAGCGTTGTAGGAGCGGGCCATGCCCCCGATGAAAGAACTGCAACTCTGCAATCGTCACCCAAATGTCGCGGGCGCGGCCCGCTCCTACGGTGTCATTGTCTTCTTAACTTAATGGCAGTAAGGCAGCAAGTAAGAACTACACAACAATTCACTTAACATCAGGAGAGCACAATGAGTTTCGATAGTTTTCTAAGTCAATTAAAAAGTAAAGCCAATGAGTTAAAAACAGAGGCTTTAAAATTCAAGAACAAGGATTTTCTAAATGCAGCGATGGCGGGCTTCGCATTGGTGGCGATGGCCGACGGCAGCATCAGTTCAGAAGAAAAACAAAAAATGGTCAAATTTATCGAAAGCAATGATGCGCTATCGATTTTTACTACCAGCGACGTGATCAAAGCCTTTCAGGACTTTGTCGGCCAGCTTGAATTCGATAAAGACATCGGCGAAGCCAAAGCTTATGAAGCACTCGGCAAGATGAAATCAAATGATCAAGCTGCGCGGCTATTAGTCCGCATGATCATCGCCATTGCTTCTTCGGATGGGAATTTTGATATCTCCGAAAAAAAGATAGCGAACAGAATAGCCAAGGAATTGGGAATTGATCCTGCGGAATTTGAATTGTAAGTTCGTAAGTCGGGCATACTGTTTATGCCCGACATCATCGCTGCTTAAATGCCGGGCTATGTTCTGCGCAGTCGAGTGATTTTGTAAGCGATTATCCAACCCGTAAGGCTTTATGTATAACGTAAAGTTGTTCCACCAAGAGAACTTCCGTGCCTGAACAATCCACCTCTTACGATCCAAGTCTTCTTTCGGAAGATCCTTCTTCTGTGTCTGTTTGGTTGACCAGCGCCGACCAAACTTTTTTGTTTCAACGGCAGCCCGAGGATCTTCGTTTTGCTGACAACGCCAATGATTTCCCTGTACTAACGGTGGATGCCGAACAGAAGTATCAGGTCATGGAGGGCTTCGGGTTTTCGTTGACCGGTGGCAGCGCGATGCTGATCAGTCGCCTGCCTGCCTCTGACAGGAACGCATTGTTGCGGGAGTTATTCTTGCCTGACGGGGACGGCATCGGTATTAGCTTCCTGCGACTGAGTATTGGTGCGTCGGATCTGAGCGAGCGCTGCTATTCCTATGACGACAGGCCGGACGGAAAATCGGACCCGAAGCTTGCCCATTTCGACATTGAGGCGGGCGACCTTGAAGTCATTCCCCTGTTACGGAAAATTCTGGCTATTAACCCCGAAATCAAGATCATGGCCACGGCTTGGTCTGCGCCGCCTTGGATGAAAACCAACCAGAGTTTCGTCGGCGGTAAACTGAGGCCGGATTGCTACGCCGTTTACGCCGCTTACCTGATTAAATACCTGAAAGCAATGCGGGACAGAGGCATCACCGTCCATGCCATTACCCCGCAGAACGAGCCATTGAATCAAAAAAACGAACCCAGCATGATCATGGAAGCGAGCGAGCAGGCCGAGTTCATCAAAGATCATCTGGGACCGGCTTTGTCGGCAGCTGGATTGGCCGCTGTGGAACTGTTTTGCTGGGACCATAATTGCGATGTTCCGGAGTATCCTTTGGAAGTTTTCGCCGATGCCGAAGCGCGCCGTTATCTGACCGGGTCGGCCTGGCATCTATACGGAGGCGACATTTCGGCGCTTTCCGAGGTGCACCAGCTTTACCCGGAAATGAAACTGTATTTTACCGAGCAGTGGGTAGGTTCGGACGGGCAGTTCGGAGACGATTTAATGTGGCATGTAAAAAATGTCCTGATTGGTTCCATACGCAACTGGAGCCGGGTCGTGTTCGAATGGAACCTGGCCTCCGACCCATTTTGCTGCCCCCATACCCCAGACGGAGAAGCCCGTTGTGTCGGCGCGTTGACGATCGGTGAAGAAGTTACCCGCAACGTGGCCTACTATGTGATCGCCCATGCTTCGAAATTCATCCGCCCCGGTTCGGTAAGGATTTATTCCGATCAACAAGCGTCCTTGCCGAATGTGGCTTTTCTTACGCCTGTGGGCGACATCGTTTTGATTGCACTTAATGGCGGAGCTGAATCACGCTCCTTTACTATCCAATTTCAAGGGAAAAATGCACTAGCTACTCTTCCTGCAGGCGCAGTGGGCACTTATGTTTGGCGGGCGGCGTAAAAGTTTAAAAACCTCCATTTATCCACGAAAGACACGAAAAAATGATCCCTTAAATTTTATATCATTCCCCCCTCAAACGTTTATCGTTATACACAAGTATTTCAAAGCACATCATCGGCATGGATTGCCGGGATCCACGACTGCAAGGACACAGGAGGTAGAACAACGCAGGGAGCGGTTGTCGATTTAACTAAGCAGGCTCCGTATTGCCGGCATTTTGCGCGAACTAATGTCGGGCATAAACAGCACGCTCGGCTAGACTGCTGATAAAGTCAGGATTTCCAGCATTCAGTTGCAGGGCGGAATCGATATTTTTGGACATAGGAAGTGGTGAATATTGGACGCTTTTTTTTTGCGATGCTAAGTAATAAATCCGTGTTGCTAAGTGGTAATACGGATTTATTTAAGAGTGGAAATATGAAAAACTTTGCTCCGTACATTAGAAGTTAGTTTATAGGGGGAGTAATGGATATAGATAGAGAAATTCTGAAACATGTGGACTGGAAAGTAAGATTTAGTAACGCCATATTCAGACGAGAGCCGTTAGATTCTTATGTTATGGAGACTATCAGAAAAGAAAATTGTTGTGACCTCGGCAAGTGGCTGCATAGCGAAGGTAAAGCTCAATTTGGCGGCTTACCTAGTTACAAGGCATGCCTGAAAAAACATGCTGAATTTCATATTGAAGCTGAAAAAGTAGCAAACGCCATTAATACAAAACAATATATCAATGCATCGAAAATGATAGGTAACGATTCGGCTTTTAATACTGTCGTCAGTGAAGTCTGTTGTGAAGCCATTCGTCTAAAAAAAGAATGTTTCCTTTAATTGCCTATGCCGTTAATTAGTCGAATTTAAAAACCAAACACCATCCTCGTGGTGTTTTATATTACGATCAGCCTAATCCTCATCAATTGACTGTTCATAGCCTCTCTGCTGCACAAGGTAGTGGGGCTTTTTTTTGAGCTGACAAATATCTCATATTTGTAATAATCCTGAGCAACTGGTTTTGTAATGGGCGCACCATTCACCATTTGCGGATGTCGGCTTATCTGCGGTATCGGAAAGGAGGGCGATGCGCTCCCTATCCGGCTATTCAGTCGCGTAGACGGAGCCCTGGATTCCGCAAGGCTCCATCTAGGCTAGTGTGTCATGAAGAAAGGCGCAAGCCTTTTATGCTGTATTAAAGATGAGA
>NZ_DAIUEH010000073.1:0-21152 GCF_036845245.1 Methylobacter sp. | reverse complement strand
GAACTGCGTGACCCTAGAATTAAGGCTTATTCAGGAGGATAGCGAAAGTCCTAATTATATAAGAAAATCACATATTTGGCCCATTACTCTTTCGCAGTCTCTAACGCGAATCCGCCGCCTTACGGTATTCATTCCGGCTATTTGCTAAACCAATAATCAAACTGTTTATATCGCTATGATTCATTTTATTCATAAAGTCATTTTTATTTGCTTCAGGAACCCGGTCCAGCAATCTATTTGTAAGCTTCATAATTGTTTTGTTTTGAAAGAAATCCGTAGACAAGCATCCGTTTACATAAAGATCTAATCGTTCTCCGGATGCAGAATCAAAGACATGTTCTCTTAATAAGCCTTCTTGTTGAAAGCCAAGATGCACTGTATTTTGTTGCCCTTTTGGATTGTCCCCGTAAACATAGCTAATTAGCTTATGGATTCCTATTTTCGAAAATGCAAATTCCATGACCAATAATGTCGCTTCCAGACTAATACCAAAGGGCTGTTCTTCTGGAAAACCAACAATAATTTCAGCTCTCGAATTGTTTAAATTCAGATCAACTAATTCCGCTAAACCAATTGGAACTCCTTCTCTTTCTACAACCCAAGAGATTTGTTTTGTTTCAGTAGGGGCCGCATTAGCCTTCTGTAAATCACGATCTATCGTCTCGGTAGAGTTGTCCTGAAATAAATGGTAATGATGTTGAAAATTGGCATTGCCCCGACAAGACACTAGAAATTCACGATGTATCGGTTTCAGCCTGGTTAGCGCGACTCGCTTACCTTGGCATGGCTCGAACCAAAAAGATGCCGCACTGAATGTTATGGCCTGTAGCCGCTCTTTGAGGGATGGTAAATTAGACGGAACCAGCCGATAGGCTTGGCTAAAAGCATCCAGTGACAGCTCTTTCTCGCCACAAAACCATGCGGCACGACCCAGCGCAATGGCCGAAGTAAAATCTTCTGATACCAATTGATTTGCTTTCGTGGCGGCGTTTAAGGCCATAGCTGAACGTTTTGCCTGAAGATAAGCTTCAGATAGCGTATTCAGATATTGAATGTTGTTTGGCAACAATTGATGGGCCGTCTCAAAACAACGAATAGCCTTGTTAAGGTTTCGCTGAGGTTTCGGTCCAAAAGCCATGACAAACCCTTTTGCAAAATAGTTTTGCGCATCAAGTTGTTCAAAATCAGTTTGCATTTCGTGTATTGTCATGGCTAAGCTTCAGGTTTAACCCGCTTTGCCTGGGGTATATTGTGTGTACTGTAATCCTTGTCCGGTTAAACTCACAAGATGGTCAGTGTTTGTATTTGTTTCAGCGGCCATGGCTATAAAGCTTGCTTGGGTATAAGTACCATTGTCGATTAACTGCGTAAACGCCTTTAGAGAATCTTGATCGGGAGCATGGCCGACTACATTGGTATAGAGAATATTCACCAAATCCGCGTTACTTACTCCATTAGGAACATAATATTTGAGAACAGCATCGGCAAGAGTGGTAATTTTTGAGTTGTCGAATGTTGAACTATCCCTAAGTTGGTCTGCTTGATAAATCCATTTACCTAAAGTCACGCTATCTGGCATTTTTCCAAATCCTGCATATAAAAGTGCCAGGGCTGCACCGGCATCTTCATTTAAACCAAGATCCAGCGCCACGTGAGTTCCATCTGAAAAGCTGATACGCTCAATGGCTGTAAGTGTATCAGACCCTGACGTGCTACTTCCGCTCTTACTTCCACTCACAGTGGTGGTATAGCTTATATTCCAGTGATCACCACTATGAGCGATAGTGGCATTACCAGGGGTAACATTTCCGTAAGATATCGTATCTACATTATCATTACCCACATAGGAAGCATTATTCCCGGTGCTAGCAGTGATAGTCATTGATGATGGAAATGTAGTAGCGCCAGATTTGCTAGCCATAATTACCTCGATAGTTAAAATTATTAAGTTTGTAGTTCTATTTATCTCTTGCGAAGAGTTCGGTTGGGCAACAGTTTTATCGTTGCCCAATATTATTAAGTGTACTGATGTCGGGCATAATCAGATATTTATGCAACATGATCCTGAACCAATTATTCTAAGCATACATAAGCCGACGCCCCTTAGGTTCAGGAATTGGGTCGCCAAACTCTTTAGCCGTATCCAGCCAAAGTCCAATAGCCTCATGTGCATTCGCCAGCGCTTCTTCCTGGGAGTTGCCATGCGCCATGCAGCCGGGAAGTTCCGGGACTTCGGCGATAAAAGCGTTATCTTCCTTGCTCCAATATAAAATGGTTTCATATTTGTATGTCATATTTCATCCGCTAAATGGTATTTGATGATTATGAATCGGACTTGCCGAACCTGATACGGCTTAGCTTTACTGTCATCCTGCTGAAGATTTAATTTCTCTTCGATGCCTTCTTTACGATAAACATGATGGCTTCCGCGTATTCGTTCATCGAAGCCTAAACGAATTAATAAGCCTCGAAGATCATCGAACGGAATATTCGCATCTGAAGACCCACGAAGGATTTTATCGATTAATTTATCGTATTTTCCCATCGGAAGAGGCTAACTTATAAACCTAGATCACGCAAGCATCACATCCACCCGCCGGAATTGGCCTTGGCGAAGCGCTTCAGCGGCTTGGCCCTCCAGCTGCTGACCTTCCATGATTTGCATATTGCCATCCCGCCCATGTAACAGATAGCGGCAGGGCTTTACCGCGTCATTGCCGAAAGTATCCTGGCGTTCGGGGTTGATGTAGACCAGCAAGGTTGCCCCCAATAATGCGCAAGCCGCACTATCCGTCGGCAATGTTTCTTCAAAATCGAACAGATTAACACATTGCTCGTTCGTCGAGAAAAATGTCTTCGACAACACCGGCGCGGGCCTGAACAGCAACTTTCCTTCCTCGAATACAAACGGAGCAGGCCCCAAAAAAAGATATGTCCAAAGATGCAAAAATTCTACCGTGGAACCCGAAAGACGGGCTACGCAACCCCGTCCGTGTTGCCGAGGATCGATAGCGAAACCGCTGCTGACCAGGAAGCTGGAGTTTTCGACCGGGTTGCGTCCGTATTCCATCGGATCTCGAAAAGCTACCAGCAGCTGTTCGATTTGGCCGTAAAACTCTTCGACTAACCCGGCCCGGACCATTTCCAGCACGAACTTGTAATGCATGTGCAGGAAGATAGAGCCGTTCTCCAGCCAGCCGTAGTTGAAAACTCCAATCCGTCCCAAGTCCAGCGCATTCTCCCCGAGCGGTTCATTGACGCGGTACATGCCCAGCTTATTGTCGAACAGTTCGGAGTTATGCGCCGCATTGTATAAGCGCCGGACTTCCTCCGGTTCGGCGATGCGCAGGGCATGGACAAAGCCTTCCAGAAACGGCGGTACCGGTTTTTGCTTGAAGCGGGCCACAGCCGCCTTGCCGCCCTCGATTTCCTTGTATTGCTCGGCTTCATAGGAAAAATAGGTAACGATGCCTTCCGGTGTTCGGGCTTTGTCGATTGCCGCATCCAGATAGCTTGAAACCGTGTTCAGGAAGCTTTGTACCGCTGCAACAGAAAGAACGCGTTCGGCACCTTCAAAGCCCATGAATACTTTTCCCCGATAGGCTTCCTTTTGGGCTCCGCTTTCCCGCCAGAATAACTCGGGCGTCAGGTTGGGGCGATTTAACAGCGCCTCCAATCCGGATATAAAGTACGCCAACTCCATTGGTAGGGAAAATGAGCCATCGACATCGGCCAGGGCTTTTGCGGTAAAGTCCACCAAACGCTTGAGCTCAATGGTTTCATTGATCGAAGATCCGAAAATGCCGGGCAGGCCGTTCAACGCATCGCACCAGCCTGGGCGGTCCGCCTCCATTTCTATGCCTACGCCGAACGGGTCCAGCGTGGACAGCTTGTTGGCGACCAGGGTCAGGATTTTTCCGAGTAGCGTGGTGTAAACGATCTCGCCGTGGCCGCCTTGCGCGCGGGCTTGGTGACGTCGCCGGGTGCGGGAATTGATTAGGGATTCTTTCTCGGGATTGCCCTGCACCGCGCCGAATTGGCGAACGCCGTTGGGCGTCACCACGTATTTTTGGGAGCGCGGGACGACAAAGTGAGTGGAATCGAAAAAAGTGTAGGTCTTTTCCAGTAATAAACCGGGCAGTCGGTCCGGGAAAATTGCTTGGTAGCTAATCAGCAAGTCCACCAAATAAGTCCAATGGTCCGACCAATAGCCGCGGTCGAATTCGGCATCCTCGACTTCCTGTGCCTGCGCCAGAATTTCTTTGATGATCGGCTCCGGGTTTTCCGCGCCTTGAAGCACCTGCCATAATTCCGCGTATTTAAATTCGCGGGACAGCAGTTGTTCGAGGTCGGCAAACTGAGTGAAATGATGCGCAAGGGCTAGCGGTGCGTCCACGACAAAACGCGAGTTCCGCAACGAACAGGGATTGTAGCCGTCCGTCTGAATCAGGTTAAAGAAATAGCGGATGTTTTTGTCATCCAGCGCAGGATCGAAAAACACGTCCATCCGGCGGTTTTGCAGGACGTCGCGGAAATCGCCGTTGCCTTCGGAAAACGGCGTATCCTGCAACAGAAAATCGTTGTAATCCCGTTCCAGATCGCCGTGCTTGCGGCCGAACAAATACAATTGCGCACCCCCCGGCACTTTCGTCGGAAAACCGCCGCGCAAACCGTTGTCCAGATAACATTGCCGGGCATGGGCATCGAACAGCGGCTTGGCCGTCGCGGTAAAGATCCGTTGCGTGATACCTTCGACCAATTGGCGGTTTACTTCCCGTTTGGCCTCGAAGTAGTTTTCTTTGTCAGCTTCTGCGATGAATTGCTCAAACACTGTTTGCGATTCTGCATGGCCGTAAAAACCGTAAAAGACTTGGCTTTGTCCCGGTTGGAGTTCGACGGTCAACGCCTGGAACGCCGACGGCGTTTGGTTGCCCGCTACTTGGTTAGCGAAATCGAGCTTATCGTTGGCAAAGAACCGTTCCGGCCTGGAAAAATCCCCGGCCAAACCGAAAACCCTTTCTGCATCGACGACCACGCTGGTGCGTCCGCCGTTCAAAAAACCGGCGAAAAAATTGCAGGCGATTACCGGCTCCACTTGCGGGGAGTCGGTAGGCCATACTTTCAGCCGGTAAAACGGTAGATTTTCCTCGACGCCCTCGACACGCATGAAGGCTTCAGATGTTCGGCTCATGAACTTGAGTATCCATTGGTTCATGCCGAACGGAAGCACTTGCGGCAAACCGTCGACGATCTCTATCTTTTTAGTCTGCCCGGATGTATTGACGATCTCGACCCGGCGCAGCAATCCGGCCACGGGCGCTTCCGGCAAGGTGAACATATCGGCCCGGATGCGGAATCCCAACTGAGGATTGATCTCTTCGACGCCGACCTCATGAGGCGTAACGTAAAGGCGCTGCTTGACCTCCGGCCCCGCCCCGCGCTGGAAAGGCTCATGAGTCAGGATTTGATCGCCATCGGCAATCTTCAGGAACGTCCGGAAACCTCGGGACGGCGTCAGTTGATAAGCTTTGTCGGCAGGGAAAAACTCCAGAAAGGCCCCGTCTTTGTTACGCACGCCAAAACTGGCGATGGCTTGGCCCCGGTTGACGTAAAACACCCAGGCCGGACGACCCATCGTACCGGCGATGCCGGGCAAAAAACTGGCGAAAGGGGCAAGGTCGTTGTACTGATCGATGACGAAGCGATTATCGGCATCTAAGGCATAGTGGCTTTGGTTCACGGGGTTGCACCATTTGAGTTGGATATTGAATCGGCGGTCTGGAGTATAGAGCAAGGTCTGACATTTGGTTTAAATTTCAGGCGATGCATATTGACTGGCTGAGGCTGTGTATTGTCCACGAAAGCCACGAAAAGCACGAAAAAAGACCAGATTGATTTTTCCCCGTAGGGCGTGCCGTGCGCGCCTTTGAGGAAACTGAGGCACGCATGGCACGGCCTACTTAATTATTACCCCATCAATGGTTAGTTTTTCCCATCCACCAAAAAATACATCAAAACCAAATTGGTGATCAGCAGGATGATCGACAAGACTTTCCAGAATAATAACGGGTTGCGCTGTATTAAAGGGATGGCTTCTTCAGCGCTTAAAAACTTGCGGTTGGGTGTGGACAGGTCGTAGAGGAACTCCGATAAATCGTCATAGCGAAATTGCGGGGTTATTGCGGTGGCTTTTTTCAATGCGCCGTCGATCCAGATCGGGACCATCGCGTTGTGATGAAAACTGGGTACATAATGGAGTTTCGCCAGGTTCATTGAGTTGGGTTTTTCCGGCATATCCTGGCCGAAAGGCAAGGCGTTGTTCAGCATTTCATAAGTAATCACGCCCAGCGAAAACAGGTCGGATTTTACCGTGCCGGGATGTCCCAGATGATATTCCGGAGCGGTGTAATTCAAGGTGCCGAGTATGTTGTCGGCGCCGCTGTGTTCCAGCGGCGTAATTTCCGCGATACCGGCGATCTTGACCGAGCCGAAATCGATGATTTTAACGCTGCCGTTTTTATCGAACATGATGTTTTCAGGTTTCAAATCCTGGTGCAGCATTTCCATGCGATGAAAAGCCCGCAAGCCCTTGGCAATCTGTTCGACTATTTTTCTGGCGGCCTTAATGTCAGGCTTGGGATTGGCGCTTATCCATTGCCTCAGAGTCGGTCCTTCAAGAAATTCGGTGACGTAATAAAGACAGCTTTTTTCCCGGTTAGTGCTGAGGATTTTCAGCACATTTTCGTGATTAATTCGTTTCCCGGCCCATTCTTCATGCAGAAAATGTTCTATGTAATGGGCATCATCATCATAAAGAATGGACGGCGTTTTCAAGATAACCTGTGTATCGGTTTTAGTATCGAAGGCACGGTAAATCTGGGTGCGCTTGCTGGCATGCAATTCCGCTTCAATCCGGTAGCCGTCGATGATCATGCCCGGCTCCAAAGAGGGCGGGAAGGGCAGGTTGGTGTGACGGCGAATAATCTCGTCTTCCTTGGCTTCGGGCAATTCATCGACCCTGACCAGTTGGCAGGTCAGGTTGTCGTCACTGTGATTGGCTGCGGCCTGCTGCATAATTTTTTCGGCAAGTCGGGTTAAGTCAGCTCCATCCTGAACAAGTTTTTTTAGGTTTTTTTCATCGACAAAGTCGTGTATCCCGTCGGTCGTCATTAAAAACAGGTCGCCTGTCTCTAAAGAAAGCGAGCGGTAATCGACTTCCAGGTGCGGTTCTATGCCCATCGCCCGGTTAAGATAATTTTTTTCTTTGACCCAGATGCGGTGATCGCGGGTTATCTGCTCGAAATTGCCTTGCCGTAACCGATAAATGCGTGAATCGCCGATATGGAAAATATGCGCGGTGGTCGATTTCAGCACGATAATGCTTAGCGTGCTGACCATGCCCTTGGTGGATTCATAGCGGCTTTGGCCCTGGCTGTATAACCAGGAATTGGTCGCGGAAAGAATTTTTTGCCCGGCATGTTTGACCGACCAGGAGTCGGGGGTGCTGTAATAATCGCTTAAAAAGCTGATTACACAACAGTGGCTGGCCTGTTTCCCGGCATCGCTTCCGCTCATGCCGTCGGCAATCGCAACGGCAATGCCTTTGTGGGTCAGTTGCGGGCCTTCCGGTATTGATGAGCCGAAAAAGTCTTCGTTGTCAGGCTTGATGCCTTTATCGCTGGCATAACCGATGCTGACTTTGAGTGTGGGCTTGGGCATGGGCATGGGCTATATCTATGAATAGCTAAAAGGCATGTCACCACGAAGGCACGAAGTTCACGAAGAAAATCAAGATAAAAACTTCGTGTTCTCGGCAACTGCTCCATGCGTTGCTCTACCTCCTGCGTCCATGCAGTCGTTCGTGCCTTCGTGGTGAATTATTTATAAATTAAATATTTCATTCGATTCAATTCAACTCAATCATTTCCACAGTCCCGTCTTCCTGAACTTCAGCCATATGTCCTTTAGGCTCATCGATAAACTGCACGGCAATCAATACCGATAACGCCACCGCCGCTATGATCATAAAAAATGCAGACGGTGTAACAAACGATAATATAGTCAAAAACAACACGCCGCCGACATTGCCGTAAGCGCCGACCATGCCTGCGATCTGCCCGGTCATGCGCCGTTTAATCAACGGAACTATCGCATAGACCGCACCGCAGCCGCCGGATACAAAGCAAGAGCACGCCATGGTGATCAATACCGCCAATGCGATAGGCCATTCCGAAGTAATCATCGACATGCAGAAATAGCCCGCCGACAGACCCAATACAAAAATACTTAACGATAATTTGCGCCCGAATTTATCGCTAATCCAGCCGCCCGCAGGCCGCGCAACCAGGTTAATAAACGCAAAACTGCCGCCCAGCAAACCCGCTTCGACCATGGTGATGCCATGCGACTCATGGAACGTATCGAAGAAAAACAATGGCAACATTGAAACCACGGCTAACTCCGAACCGAAGGTAATAAAATACGCCAAATCCAGAATCGCAACCTGCTTGAACTTGTATTTATGAATTTCATCAATCGGGTGTTGCAGATGCTCTTCATTGACGTGGATGATTTTATACACGTTATAGAGAAACAAAGCCCAAATGCCGGTATAGATACAGATAGCGGCGACGTTCGATAACAGGTTGGCGCCGGTCGGCGATAATTTCCAGGTTAACAGGCTCAAGGTGGCGTACAAAGGGACGCTCATCAGGATATAGAAAAACAAGTCCCAGATGCTGGTGACTTCCATCGCCCCGGCTTTTTTAGGTTTAAAGTATGTCGAACCTTTAGGCGTGTCGGACACGCTGAAGAAATAAATGACCGAATAAATCAGCGCAATAGCGCCTGTTGTAGCAATCGCATAACGCCAGCCTTCATCGCCGCCATAGATCAGCGCCAGAGCGGGTAAAGCTCCGGCCGCTGCTGCTGAACCGAAATTTCCCCAGCCGCCGTAAATACCTTCGGCGATGCCCACTTGTTTGGCCGGAAACCATTCGCCGACCATCCGTATGCCGATTACAAAACCCGCGCCTATAAAGCCCAATAAGAAACGGGCCAGGGCCAGTTGCTCGAAACTGGTTGCAAACGCGAACATAAAACAGGGAATGCTGCCTGCTGCCAATAATGTCGAATAAGTGCGTTTAGGGCCGAATTTATCGACCAGGATGCCGATCACGATCCGCGCCGGAATAGTCAGGGCGACATTCAAGATCAGGATGGTTTTTATCTCCGAATTGTTCATGCCCAATGTTTTAGCAATCACCATCATTAATGGTGCATGGTTAAACCAGACCACAAAGCTGATGAAAAAAGCCATCCAGGTCATGTGGAGAATTTTGGTTTTTCCCGAGAAGGACAGAAGGTTAAGGTGTTGAGCTGACATGATTGATTTCCGGTTATAAGGATTAGATTAGTAAAAGCATGTTGCATGCCATATATGCACCGTTGTAATGCAGAGTTATTTAGGGTGCATAGATTGGAAGCAAAGCACCAAAAGTAAGCGCTCTACGACTGTATGGATGCAGGAGGCAGAGTAATTGCCGAGGTATTACAGGCAGTATAAATAGAACGGTGTGATGTTGAGATCGGGAATAAGGAAGTATTGTTTAACTGATAATGAGCACCATAATAATGCGTAGTGAATCATTGTGGTGCGTGTTAGGACTCATGATTGCCATATTACTACGCGATTCTGAGTGATACGGATGAGGCTTTGTTATTAGCAAACAGGTTTTTAAGTAAACGTCTATAAAGTACACGATGAAAAATGATGGAAATTCATAGCGGCAGATTTAAAACCAATGCCCAAGTACGGGTATGAAATAAGTTATACTCAGCACATATTAAAACTCGGCATCTTATCCTGCTGCCGGATTCCTACTATAGATGCAGGAGTCGCGTAGCCGTGTGCCGAGACGATCTAAAAAACGACAATGATGTGCATATTGCACATAAGGAAAAACAATGCACATACAACTTCAACCCGAATTCGATGACATATTACAACCGCTGGGTAGCCATGCGGTGGAATTCTTTTTAGCGGCAAGCCTGTATCACGCCAGGAAAATAAGCTTTGCCAGTGCCGCGCACATGGCCGGTTTGGATTTTGACGGATTTAAAACACGCTTAACGGAGCATTTTAATCAAGGCTATATCATCTCCGATGAATGTGTTTTAGAAGATGTACACACGGTAGAAAAGCTATGAAAAACCATGAAAATCGTCCTTAATACCAGCCCGATTATCTTTTAAGCAAGGTAGACAGTCTTAAACTGTTGGCTGACGTTAGCAATGATATTTATACCCCCACGGCGGTTGTTAACGAATTGCACGAAGTTACGCCGCCCCCGTTTATAAAGGCGGCTACCCTTTCAGCCATCGGATCGGCTTATGTGCAGGGGGCTTTAGGGCGGCTGCATCAAGGCGAACGAAGGGATTATTGTGGCGCAGGAAATAGAGGCTGATTACGTTGTTCTGGATGATTTATTGGCTCGGCGCAAGGCGCATTATCTAGCCGTTGATGTGATTGGTACGGTGGGTTTGTTGCTTTTACTGGAAAAGCGGAAATTACTGAGCGCGGAGCAAACTTGGCAAAAGATGCAGCAACTTTTACCGGGCAATACGGTATGTATTTAGCGCCTCAACTTCTACAGCAGATAAAAATCAGGCTTTGAGTGGATTATAGAGTCCCGATAAGTACGTCGGATCAGAGAGCTAATACCTCTGCTAGCCGGACGCGTTACGATGGTGCTCTTTTTGAAATTGCCCCGCCTTCTACTTTTGGCAATTACTATCGTCGGCTGTTGGCCGAGCTGTATCATTCGCGAAGGACCGAGTTCGACCCAAACTTGACGTTTGAAATTGTTGATTGAACGGCAGGAACACTTCTAAAAGCGGTCATATGTAGCCTTTAAAGCTCAGGGAACAGCAGAAATGGAGGTAAAATTGGTTGTTTTTGGATACTTAATGGTATAGACTCAAAATATGCTAGTGACTAGGAGTATCTCCAGTCAACATGCTAGCCTCTAGCTCCGTTTAGGTATAATTTATCTTGCCCTGATTCTGAATTATAGGATTAGGGCAGGTTGAAATTTCCATGAGCATCAAAAATTTGCGTCACTCAATTGAAAAACATATCTCCTTCGATTACTCTCAAAGAAGCCTTCGATTCTACATTTCATCATAAATTCAACTTTGATGATTTTTTGAATCTGGATGCTAAAAATGAATGTAAAAGTTTCTACAAGAATAATAAATTAATTCTCAATCCTTCAGTTATTTTAAAGAAATATCTACGCTTTTTAAATAACTTTGTCTTTGATTATTCAGCAATAAATATTGATGTTGTTCATTCTTACATAAAAGGTAGGAATGCATATACTGCTGTTGAGAAACATGCTCATAGTAAGTATTTTTTTCAAACAGACATTAGTAACTTTTTCAATAGCATTACAACTAAAGACGTTGATTTTATACTTACCAATAATCTATATACTATACCTATATCGGATATTGATAAGTATAAAACTAACCTATTGAATTTAGTAACTATAGATAATATTCTACCTATAGGGTTTTCAACGTCGCCGAGTATAAGTAATACTTTTTTACATGCGTTTGATAATGAATTTAATAGCTATTGTCAAGGTAAAAATATTATCTATACTCGCTATTCTGATGATATTATTCTGTCATCTAATAATAGAGATGATCTAAAAGATGCTGAAGAAAAAATTTCTGTATATCTTAATTTATTTCATGATGGTCGAGTTTTTATTAATCCTCGGAAAACAAAGCATACCCATAAAGGAGAAAAAATAAAGTTACTTGGGATGGTTATTTTACCATCTGGAAAAATTACTGTGGATATGAAGGTAAAAAAGCAACTTGAAATATTGCTTCATTTCTATATCAATGATAAAGATAAGTTTTCAGACTATTTGAAAAATCATTATCATGGCGAATTAGGTACAATTTCAGGGCAGCTGAATTACATTAATAGCATCGACAATACCTATCTATATAAGCTTCGCAGGAAATATGGTAATTTTATTATTGACACATTTTTTAATCAAACTATTAAATAGCTGTGAAATTCAATTGCAAGCTTTTTAATATTCAACACATTAAAGAATTAAGTTTTAGTGTAGATTTATCGAAAAATCAACTGATGTGCATCGTTGGAAAGAATGGCGTTGGAAAAACCACCTTAATTAGAGCAATTAAAAACCTTAAATCTGCTGATACTTTTACTAAGACAGCTTCTCCTAATATTTTTAAAAGAAATAGCCGTATTCTTTATGCGATTGATCAAGTAGAGTATGACTTTCAATACAGTCAAAAGCTAAACGTAATTGATACTAAAGCTATTATTGATAAAAAGATAAAAGAAAGCATCCATGTTGAACTTCCTATTCCTCATGGAGAACGATTCAGTCATTTCCAAAGATTAGGTGAAATAGCCGATGAATTTAGAACCAATATATCACTACAACAATATCAATCACCACAAGAATTAATAGCACTACTTTCGGCTATCTATCAGTCAAATAGATTTAATAACTTAAAAGAGATCAAGGTAAAGGGAGCAAAATATTACTTTATATTACAGGAAGATAATTTTTATATCCGCGAAGACTACCTAAGCTCAGGCGAACATTTTGTTATTAATTTATATAAAATGATTCAGCGAAAATGCAAACTAATTGTTATTGATGAAATTGATATTTCTCTGGATGCTTCCGCACAGGTAAACCTTATTGCGCAATTACGCATATTTTGTGCAAACTATGAAGTCAATATCATTTTTACCACTCACTCCCTTGCTCTTATGAAAACATTGGATGACTCAGAACTCTATTATATGGAGAGTTCTGATGCTGCCATTTCTTTTAAAAACGTATCCTATAATTATATAAAAAGTGAGCTTTTCTGTTTTACAGGCTGGGATAAGTATATTTTGACAGAAGATAAAATGTTGGAAAACTACCTTACACATCTTATCGCTCAAAGCAATATACCTATATTCTTTAAATACAAGATTATTTATATTGGAGGCGCTTCCAATGTTATTGATCTAATGAAGCGCAACGATAATGACAAGATTTTTTCCACTTCCAATAATGTGATTTGCGTTCTTGATGGTGACAAGTTTGAAGAATTAAAAAGCCATGATAAAGTATTTTTTATTCCATTTGATAGCGTAGAAAAACAGCTGTTTTTTCATTATAAAAACGGCGAGCTATCAAACATGGACTTTATGAAAACACCAGAAAATCCGAAGGAACTATTTAATAGTATTAAAGAAAAAAGATACTTATCTGAGTTAGAGATATTTTCTTTTATTAATTCAAAGAAAGTTGAAGAAGTAGAAAGTTTTAAAAATCAGTTGATTTGTTTTTTAACATTATAAGCTCTTTTACTTCAACTTAACCCTTAAAGCATATTCACTGTCAGTTATGAAGGATAAGCTAGATGCGTAACAACCAGTTTTTCGAGAACCGTACCTGATCGGAGAGAAGTTTGAATATAGACCTGAACTTTACAATCCGACATCCTGTGAAGAAATGATCCAAAACGATCGACGTAAACCTTAGAGTCCGTCCCGACAACGTTTCAATTTTTATCTCCAACGTTACGAATAACTGCTTTTGGAATTGGTGCGGCTATTCAATTTTCAATCATAATCGACAGCTATTGGCCGGTCAGCGCCCGTTCCTGTTCCAGAATTTTCGCGAAAGTAGCGTGACAATAAATCTCCTCAACCCACTGTTAGGAGTCTGTCATGAACCAAGAAAATCAAATCGCGCAAAATGTTCCATGGAATAAAGGCAAGTTGATTGGTCAGAAATCACCACTAAAATTGAAAGAGATCTGGGCCATACGTATTCGTTTACAGATGGCCAAAAACACTCGCGAACTAGCTTTGTTCAATCTTGCCATTGATAGTAAGCTTCGGGGATGTGACTTGGTCAAGCTCCGAGTTTGCGATGTTGCTCAAGGTGGTCGGGTGTCTTCGCGCACAATCATCATGCAGCAAAAAACGCATAGGCCGGTTCAATTTGAGATAACTGAACAAACCAGAGACTCCTTGGCAAATTGGATTAGCCAAGCTCAACTGAAATCCGAGGAGTACCTTTTTCCAAGTCGAATTCACGATTCGCCGCATCTTTCTACTCGGCAATATGCTCGAATAGTTGAGTATTGGGTTACATCAATTGGTCTTGATCCGGCTGCTTACGGAACTCATACAATGCGCCGGACAAAGGCGACCTTGGTATACCGTCGAACAAAAAATTTACGAGCTGTTCAGTTACTGCTCGGTCATACGAAGCTCGAAAGCACTGTTAGGTATCTTGGGATAGAAGTCGACGATGCTCTTGAAATTTCGGAGCAGACCGAAATATAGCGCATTGCTCCAAGGTGTGGCGGCTACAATTCCGGTAACCGCCGCTTTTGCGAACGGGCAAATACCAACCCTTTGCAGACCCAGTATTATGGGCTCTATTGACGGTAGTAGAATACATAACTGTCGTTCAAAGCAACAACAGAGCTTGATTGCAAAACCTGACACTGTTTTTGTTCATTTACCGCGCAGATAGAAGGCCGCCAAGCGAAGAGATGAAGTGCATCAGTTGAGACCAGTGCACCCTATATGAAGCTTCGAAAGTCATATACACAATCAATCATATTGGGATTTTGCTGAATGATCTCTGCAAAAGCTTTTGAATAGACCAGAGTAACGGGAAGCTTTTTGTAAAGGGTATTATTGTTCCAATCCATTTTTGTTAGCCCCAATATCCCAGCACAGGTTTCATGCCATCCACCATTTCCCGTGAAACGGCGAACAAGAACAGGCGATGGTGTAGGCTTAAGCGCACCTTCTTTATAGACATTGAATGAAGGATTTTCGACATGAACCCCTTGAACGCTGCCTTGTGTCCACAGAAGGGCTTCATTTTGCGTCAATGGAATATAAGTTCCTCGAGCAACAGGATAACTGTAAGCTTCTGGTGGCGATTTGTTATCAAACCGAATTCCTCGCCAGTTTGAACCTTTAACAATTTGTACAAGCTCTAGCTCCGTACCATCTCGAAAGCTATCCAGTGCACCAAGAATTTCCTCTTCTTTAAATTCGGTGTTTTTGTGAATTGTGATTTTCTTTGGTACCCGTCCAAAGTAATTACGCTGATAAATTTCCAGGCTTCTCGAGAGAACTGATTGCATTTCGTAGTAGGAAAGATATGGGTTTTTTCGGGCATCTTGGGTGAACTCCTTGGCGTCATATGCAACGAATTGAAATCCAGTACCGTCGGGATCAAAAATTTGACTGCAACAAGTCGAGTATTCGTTTCCGGCTTGGTCCGTTTTTATCGCATAGCTAATTCCTATATAAGCCTCATCTGGACGAAGTCCAGCAAGTTTCCAGGGCACCCCGTTTGCCTTCGCGTACAAAGCAACGCTCATACCCCACAAAACATTGGCTCGGCATTTTCGATTAAGGCTTGACTGGCGAATAATTTGGATTGGGATATTTGACGGTGCACAAAATGCTTTCAGGAAATCATGAAAGTCAAAGTTTTCGCCTTCAAAGCATGCGGCCCAATGCTCTGGTAGATACAGAAGTGCAACATCGAAATCACTGCGCACTGGCTTGAGCTGTGCAAGACACTGGAAAAGTTCTTTAGCTAATTCCTGCTTGTCCCCATTTTTTGCATGATTTTCCAGGCTGTCTGGGAGTGTCAGCGTGAGACGATCGTTGATGGCGGCAATTGAGATTCTAAATAAACCGGAAAAACCAGGGTACTCTGGATAATAATTTTTTGCTTCCAGAGGCTTGGCTTTACCTTCCAGTTCTTTTACAAGCGACTTCAGCTTTCCTGCGTGAATACGTGGCTCTACAAGGGCAAGACGTAAAGTGCTTGGCAAGCCATATTTCAGTCCGAAGGGTCCGTGCTGTATCAAACCAAAATACGGATGCTTATGGGTCTTGTTTCCTGCGAACAGCAATTCCGGTTCTGGTAATACTGTATACCCCGATAATTCGCTTAGAGGTGCGCTCATGATCATGCCTTGCGAGAAAATGCGGTTCTTGTTCCAATCGAAAAAGATGGATTTTCGGCCTTTGTTCCAGATGAGTATGTGGATACTGTAATTTCAGTGTTTCGCACTTCAGTGCCGAGAATAAGATGAGTCCATGCATCTAAAAGGGCATTGTATTTTTTGTTGTACCGATCAGAGCGTCGCTTGTCCAGAAAATCTCGGGCCAGACGTCTGGCTCGATTTGGCCATATCCATATGTCCGGCTCAACCAGAAGCCAAAATTTTCCATCTCTCTTTTCAAGCGATATTTGCGCACTTTCTGCCCAATAAACCTGTTCTGCTTCGGAATGAAACTCGTCGGCAGGTACAAAAAGCCCAGGTATTTTTCCAAATCCCTTTCCTTCAGCTGCATTTATCAAAGCTTGTAGCGGTGCTTTATCTTCGGCATGCGCATCTACGATTACATAAGACTTATGGTTAACGGTTCTTGTCACCAAAACCTTGCCGTGTACTAACGCTTTGCCTAGCGCTTCTTCAATAAATCCTTTCAAATATAAATGGTCATCAAGTTTTGCAAGCTTGTCGTTAAAATCATATAACTCTATGGTTTGAATATCAGTGAAGTGTTTTTTTATCTCTGCCTTATCACCCCAAAAAAGCACTTTGTCACTTTTGGTCAATATCAGTTTTCCTTTTGCATTTCGCTGCACTTCCTTGATATCAAACCATTGTTTAGCAGTTGAGCATATTACGGAGTGACAGGTGGTGGGAATGCTTCCAACCGGAAGCGCATTCAATCTTAAAATCGGTTTGCTATTACCTGTATTCGGCAGTGGAATAGATACGCCTGCAAATTGCGATTTCCGGACCTTCCGGTCAAGATCTGGATTTTTGTTTGGTGTGTTGCGCCACAACCGAAGCATCAATGCGTCGAAGGTTTCAATTTCCACGTACTGCGCTTTCACGCCTTTAGTACACGCAAGCTCTAAAAGCTCTGTTACAGCCTCAGGAACAGCAAAGCCTTTAATACCTGTCCAGTAAAGTCCATGCGGAAATGCATTTTGCCCTTCCAGGGCTTCCTTGAAGAGAGTCATGACGCTGGCATCACGGCCACTATAGCCAGCTACAATAAAACCAAACCGGCCACTTGCTACCTTCACGCATTTTTCAAGCTCAGGATCCTGTTTGCTTAAATCTATCTCGAGATTTTTCAAGCTGTCATAGCGAAAATCGCCATGCAACTTGCAATAAAGAGGAAACTCATCATTGTTAATGGCATTTGTGGCAGAACGCGACCCTTCGATGTGATACGCAGACAATGAATTGCCACTGACTTCAGCTACAGCCTTTTCCACGATGCTATCGAAGTTTGTAGTAAAAACTGCGCGAGTTAATCCTGAAGAGAGAAACGCTCCAAGCACTCGGTTTCCTACCGACAGACTTGCCTTGTCTTCCGACAGAATGCTGCTGAGATATTTACGCTGGCGCTCTTTATCCTCACCAAATATTTTTTTAAAGTAGGTCGTATACTCGTCAGGCGCCCATTCTTCAGGAAATCCCTTGGAGAGCATGTAGCTTTGAATGCAGTTTCTGACGGCATCAATCTGAACGTCCTGTCTCGAGATTTCTTCGTTCTCATGCTTACAGTAGTAGCGACGCTTCAGGTCCCAAATAATATCGGTTGCTGTAGGAAGGCCACATGATCTAGATGCACCAGCTCCAAGGAACCAAGCAAAATTTTGAGGCTTTTCAGTGAAAACTCCAGTTAATTCTATTTGCTCCATTGTTTCCATTTCACTAGATATTATTCGCTTGTATTCTAACTGACATATTCATTCTACGAAGCATTTATTTATGCCATACCGAAATTTTCAACTGGATTTGCAAACATTCCGCTTCGCCTTAAGGGAATTTAGTCACTCAAAAATGAATAGATTTTTCTAGTTCTCGTCAAAACTTAACACTTAGAGCCAAAAGGATGTGCTGAACAGAGTGAAACGCATAATTCGCCAACGATGTGCATCGTGAACTAACTTCCCCTTATGACTGCTTTAGGCTAGATATTTGCCATTGAAATTTGAGTTCCGTCAGGCAGAAATTGGCCGTTATGCAAAGCTTTGCATAACGGCCATTGAACTAAACCGCAAGCGGTAGTGGTGCTACGACCCAAATCTTACCCGTAATTGAAAGTGTAAAACTGTTCCCTATGTTAAGGGATAAGGCAGCCCGCCTTATTTCCAGACAGGAGCAGCAGCATGTCTATATCAACTCGAACCATCACACCGTTGCGTCAGCGCATGATCGACGATATGCGTATTCGCAACCTCGCCGATAATACCCAATCAGCCTACCTGCAACAGATTATCGCCTACGCAGAATACTTTCACCACTCGCCTGACGAGCTGGGTCTGGATGCGATTCGCGCCTATCAACTCTATTTAACGCAGACCCGGAGGCTTTCAGCGAGCAGTGTCAGCGTCGCCACCGGCGCGTTGCGCTTTCTGTACAAAGTCACGCTCAAACGCGACTGGGCCATCGATGAAATTCCGATGCCTAAACGACCCTTCAAACTGCCCGTGATTCTCAGTCGCGAAGAAGTCATGCACTTCCTCTCCTTGGTCGACAGCGTCAAGCACCGCGCAATTCTCATGACGGCTTACGCCGCAGGTTTGCGGATTTCCGAAGCGGTCCATCTCAAGGTGACCGATATCGACAGTCAGCGTATGATGCTGCGCGTCGATCAAGGTAAAGGACGCAAGGATCGCTACGTTATGCTCTCGCCACGCTTACTAGAGGTGTTGCGTGACTACTGGAAAACCTTACGCCCGACGTTATGGCTTTTTCCGGGTGACCTGATCGGCCAACCCATTACCCGGAGTGCCGTCGAATTGGCCTGCCAGAAAGCCCATCGGGCCTCTGGAATTCCCAAGCCCATTACCCCGCACTCGCTGCGTCACGCGTTTGCCACGCACCTGCTGGAATCCGGAACCGATATCCGTACGATTCAGCTTCTGCTGGGGCATCGCAGCCTGGCGACCACTTCGCGCTACTTAAAGGTCGCCACCAGTACTGTCTGTGCTACCAACAGTCCGTTTGATTGCTTACCTCAGGTTAAAGGTCCCGCGGCACAACCCGGTGCCACCCGCTCATTTCTGAGCTAAGTGATGGGTGCTTCCGGACTTGAAGTGGCGGATATTTTTCGCCAGGCTGGTTCTGCCTACCGACAGCAACACGCTGAGTCCCTCAGTCGAGGGCAACGCTGTGTGATGAGCGCGATCGAGCGTTGCCGCACAGCTGCTCTCGGCGGCCATGTTGAACAGTGTGACCACTGTGGACATCAGCGCATTGCCTACAACAGTTGCCGGAATCGGCACTGTCCTAAATGCCAGTCACTGGTACGCGCGCAATGGCTGGAAGATCGCCAGGCCGACCTCATCCCCGTTGAGTACTTCCACGTTGTCTTCACGCTGCCCGAAGAAATCGCCGCCCTTGCGTACCAAAATAAATCCGTGGTCTATAACATCTTGTTTCACGCTACTGCCGATACTTTGCACATGATCGCCGCCACTCCCAAGCACCTGGGTGCAGATATCGGCTTCATTGCCTTGCTGCATACTTGGGGTCAGAATTTGCAGCATCACCCGCATGTGCATTGCGTGATACCGGGCGGCGGTATCAGTGCCGACGGCGAACATTGGGTCTCCTGTCGCCCTGGTTTCTTTTTGCCCGTACGCGTATTGTCGCGGTTGTTTCGCCGGTTGTTTCTGGAGCAGTTGCAGGGTGTCTTTGACGCCGGGCAGCTGCACTTTTTTAACGCACTTGAAGCACTTCAGAGTCCCGAAGCCTTTGCCCAGTATCTGGCTCCACTACGAAAGGTCGAATGGGTGGTTTACGCCAAGCCACCGTTTGGCGGCCCTCAGCATGTCCTCCAGTATCTGGGCCGCTATACGCATCGGGTGGCTATTGCCAATCATCGTCTGATCGATTACGTCGACGGCAAGATCCGCTTTCATTGGAAAGATTATCGCCACGATTCGCGGCAGAAGGTGATGTGTCTGGATGACGATGAGTTCATACGCCGCTTCCTGTTGCATGTCCTACCCAGCGGATTTCAGCGAATCCGGCATTACGGCTTTCTTGCCAATCGCTATCGCGCGGTTAAGCTGGCTCGCTGTCGTCAGTTACTCGCCGCTCCCGCTGTCAAACTCCCCGATGCCTCGTTAGACTATCGAGACCGCTACGAACAACTCACCGGCAAATCGCTGCGTGATTGCCCGAAGTGTAATCAGGGTCGCATGCTTTGCATCGAAACTTTCCTGCCTGGCACCTTGCCACGCGGCCCTCCGGAAGAGTGCTCATGATCGCCCTCTTAAAATCGCTGCTGTACGTTTCCGGAATAACCAAGCGGAACGACGGACTTCCATTGATCAGAGAGAGCAAAGTCAGTGGTAATTAGCTCATGTCACGTCTAGTTTGCTCACTAAATCGTACATTGCAGCCATTCGACATCTGGAAATTCTGTCGGAAATTGACACATCGGCTTTGGCTGTATGGCTTTTTCTCTGTCAGCATCATCGCTTCGATGATGCCGTTCTAATCCAATTCCCATAGCACCAAGGCCTGTGTGGCGGTTCAGTTCAACTGGATTTTTAGTCAACCGGTCGCGGTGGTAGGTCTGCGTGCTAATTCTGCTCAGATCACCGCGACCGCCAGACTAAAAACCCTCTTCACTATGGATAGCTATCCATAGCGACCCTAAGGAGTCTCTCGCGATTATATTTTAAATGACCAGATATTTTGGCAAAGCCGACATTCGATTACGAGCAAGCAACTGAGTCGCTGATATATTTTGCGACGATAAGAAGCCCCCTCCCTTTAAGTAACTGATTTTTATTAGTCATGCGCATTGTTACATGAGGTAAAGAGGTTTACATAAAATGACAAATTTATCAACAGGTTAATGGCGTAAGTAACAGAATGCGATTGTGTTACTTAGAATGTGTTTAAAACACTATCCCAAGTGAAATAACATAAATTTATACTCTTAAATTTTTGGTAATGGGTCAAATATGTGAATTGCACATATAATATCGAGTATGACCTGTTAT